>DATMZL010000796.1:0-5311 GCA_035607075.1 Polyangia bacterium | reverse complement strand
CCGCGATCGTCGCCGAGATCGTGCGCACCGAGTCCGCGAAGTTGGCCGAGACGATGGGCGCGTTGCCCGAGGCCATGAGCACGATCATCGTCTCGCCGATGGCGCGGCCCAGGCCCAGCGCCACGCCGGCGGCGATGCCGGGCGACGCCGCCGGCAGCAGCACGCGCAGGATCGTCTGCCAGCGCGCCGCGCCCAGCGCCGTCGACGCTTCGACGTAGCTGCGCGGCACGGCGCGGAACGCCTCCTCGGACAGCGTGAAGATGACGGGGATGACCGCGAACGACAGCGCCACGCCCGACACCAGCGCGTTGAGGCGCGATTCCAGGTGAAAGGCATTCTGGAACCAGGTCGCCATCACCATCAGCGCGAAGAACGCCAGCACGACCGACGGGATGCCGGCCAGCAGCTCGACGATCGGCTTGATGATCTCGGCCACGCGCGGCCGCGCATACTGCGAGACGTAGACCGCGGCGCCCACGCCCAGCGGCACCGAGACGATCATCGAAACGAAGGTCACCTTCAGCGTGCCGATGATCAACGGCCACACGCCGAACTTCGGGATGTCCGAGACGGGCTGCCACACGGACGCCGATTCGTCGTAGCCGGGCCACAGCTGCGGTATCCACATCTTGGCCAGCGTCACCTCCTCGCGAACGAGCTTGCTGTAGAGGATCGGCACCGCTTCCTTGGCCGTGAACAGCAGGATCAGGACGATCGCGACGATCGCCGAGACGGCGAGCGCATGCAGCAGCAGTTCGGCCGCGCGATGCCAGAACGGCGCGCGCGCCAGCGTCAGCCGGGGCGGGCGGGTCTGGGAGGGCATGGTGACGCGCGCGTTCGATCGCCGCTTCTGCCGGCCGATCACGATTGCGCCTTCGGGTGTCGTCACGTGGTGCATGAAACCATCCGCCGTTGACGAACCTGTGCCGCGATTGTGACAACGATGTTACAGACACGAAGAAACAGCCGTCTTTCAGAACAGTTTCGACTTCGTGACCAGCGCGTCACCCGTCATGGGCAGCATGCCGTCGAGGAGAAATCATGCTGAAGCGACTTGGTTTGACGGCGGTGTCCGGGTGCGTCCTGGTTGGGCTCGCGCTGGCGACGACGGGGCGAGCACACGCGGGTACGGTGACCGTGAAGGGCTCGGACACCATGGTCGTGCTGGGGCAGCGCTGGGCGGAAGAGTTCATGCGCAAGCATCCGCAGATCACTGTTCAGGTCACGGGCGGCGGGTCGGGGACCGGGATCAGCGCGCTGATCAACGGAACGACCGATGTGTGCGAAGCCTCGCGGGCGATGAAGGACGCCGAGAAGAAGCAGCTCGCCGACAAGGCGGGCGCGCCGCCGGTCGAGATTCCGGTCGCGAAGGACGGCCTCTCGGTCTACGTCAACGAATCGAACCCGCTGACCGAGATGACGATGGCTGACCTGAAGGCGATCTTCACGGGGAAGATCACGTCGTGGAAGGAGGTCGGCGGGCCCGACGCGAAGATCATCCCGTACTCGCGCGAGAACAGCTCGGGCACCTACGTCTTCTTCAAGGAGCACGTCCTCGAGAACGCCGACTTCACGCCGCGCGCGCAGAACATGCCCGGAACGGCGGCGGTCGTGAACGCCGTGACCAAGGAGAAGTTCGCGATCGGTTACGGAGGCGCGGCGTACGCGAAGGGCATCAAGGTAGTGAAGATCAAGAAGACGCCGACAGCGACGGCGATCGCGCCGGCTGAGGCGGCCATCAAGGACGGGACATACCCGCTGTCGCGTCCGTTGTTCTTCTACACGCGCGCGAAGCCGTCGGCCGAGATCAAGACATTCACCGACTGGGTGCTGTCTCCGGAAGGACAGGCGATCGTCGTGAAGGTGGGATATTTCCCGCTGAAATAGCCCTGAGATTGGCGCGTGAGGAGCCGGCGAGCTTGGCTCGCCGCGTATCATCGCGGGAGGGTTTGGGAACCTTCCCAGGGTTCCCGTCTTGGTAGTCGTGGCGGCAATGTTGCTTGGCCGGCACGGGCTTGAAAGCGCCGGGACACGGACGACCGATACCGTTGAGGCGCATGAACAACACGAGTCGATTCGCGCACATCTCCGATCTGCACATCGGTCGTAGCGCCCAGAACGACGCGGACGCGGCGCGCCTGTGCTCGGCGCTGGTGGAATCGGACGTCGACTACGTCATCGCGACGGGCGACATCACGCACCGTGGGTTGCGCCGCGAGCTGGACGTGTTCGAGGAGATGTTCGCGCCGCTGGCGGCTGATGGCCGCTTGATCTCCGTGCCTGGCAATCACGACTGCCTGGGCGAGGACGTTTCGGGCGCGCTCATGGCGGGCCCGCGGGTTCAGGCCGCGTGTCACCCCGGCCTTTACATCGTTCGCGTCAATTCGACGGCTCCGCACAATCGGAGCTGGCTAAACGGTCATGGGAGTCTCGACGACGACGATCTGGATGCCATCGATGTCGCGCTGGACGCGGCACCGGCCGGCCATCTGGTCGTCATCGCGCTTCACCATCACGTGCTTCCGATGCCTGAGGAGCACGCAATGGAGCGTTTGTCGTCGTGGCTCGGTTTTGTTTTCACGACGGAGCTTCCGCGCGGGCGCGATCTGCTGGCGCGTGTGCGCGGACGTTGCGACCTGGTGTTGCACGGCCACCGGCACGTCCCGCGCGGGGCGCGCCTGTTTGGGCCGCCGCGACCGACGAACGTGTTCAACGCGGGCTCGTCGACCGAGCTGGCGCGCGTTCGCGTGTTCGCCCACAACGGCGCTGGTCACTTGCTGGGCGGGCCTCTCTGGCTCGACGTTCCGGCGCCGTGGGCGGACGCCGATCAGGCGTTCGCAACCGAGGGCGAGGCGTCGCCGGCGGAGCGCCTAACGAGCGGCGCCGACGCGCGCGAGTCGGGCTTTGACCCAGCCGACTTGCTTGTTGGCCACCCGCAATCGGCTGCCGGATAACACGACCAGCCGGTTAGAGCGCCATTCGATCGAGTGGCTCACGAGCCCGTAGACCCAGGCGGCGCCACAGAGCAGATCCTTCGCGCCGCCGACCAGCAGCGCGCGAAGGGCGAAGCGTCGTCCTCGCAGCAGACGCCCGGCCAGCGCGTCGGTCGCCATCCGGCTGGTGAAGCACATCGCGGCGAGCGCGACGCTGGCGGCCGACGGTTCAATGGCAGCCGCGGTCGCCGCGAGCAGCGCTGGGTTCTCGAGCAGCAGCCCGAGATACGCGAGCAGGCCGGCGCACTGATGCTGCATGACGTTCCAGCGCGCGTAGCGGCTCACGAAGGCGTCGAGCGGACGCCGGATCGACACGCAGGTGACGACGGAACGGCCGAGCACGACGCGCTTTCCCAGGCGCTCGACCACCGCGCGTCCCAGCACGAAGTCCTCCGCCAGCACGTCCTTCACGGACGCGAAGCCGCCCAGCGCGTCGATGTCCGCCCGTCGCATCGCCATCGACTTGCCGACGACGTAGTCCTTGCCGCACAGGACCTTGGCCGTCACGACCGCAGGCGTGATCGCGCCGGTGAGGTGGAGGTTGTCCGCGATCGCGCCCATGCGCGCCCCGGTCTCGCGCTCGCCGTCGCCCGCCAGCGGGTGCGTGACCAGGCCCACCGTCGGATCCGCGAGGTGCGCGGCGATCTCGTCGAGGTAGTCGCGCGCGACGCGCGTGTTCGAATCGCTGATCACCAGGAGGTCATGGCGGGCGTGGCGCGCCATCGTCACCAGTTGGTTCACCTTCGGGTTCAGCCCGACCTCGCCTTCCTGTACGACGACGCGGAACCGCTGCGGCCAGCGGCGTTCCATCATCCACGCGAGCGGATAGGCGGCGTCCTTGCGGCTGCGAACGCCGAGCAGGACCTCGTAAGCGGGATACGGCAGATCGACGAACGCCAGCAGGTTCCCGGCCAGGCGATCGTCGAGGCCGCAGAGCGGCTTGAGGATCGAAATGGAAGGGCGGGCGGCCGGGACGGCGCGAGGCCCACGCAGATGCGTCCAGAGCGCCGCGAGCTGACCCCAGCCAATGACCAACCCCAGCAGCGCAGCGGCCGCGAGCGCAAGCGCGATGACATGCGATGCAGTTGCCATCGCCGACAAGGGTACGCGAGACCCGTGTCAGCCCCGTCGCAGACGCGCGACGGCCCGGTTACGCCTGGGTTGCAAAGCCGGCGACGGCACAACGGCGATCTATCACGCAAATGAGACACGAAGCTTGCGCGGCTGTGATCCTGCTGTGACGAACGTCAGCAAAGATCGAGGCCCAACGACGGCAACAACGCCGTTGGGAGGACATGACAATGAAAAGGCTGGCGCTCGTTACCGATGCATGGCGGCCCCAGACTAACGGTGTGGTCAACACTTTGGTGCGTCTCGTCTCGCACATGGAGTCCAGAGGGACCGAGGTGCTGGTCATTTCGCCCGATGCACACCGCACGTTTCGGCTGCCGTCCTACCCGGAGATTCGCGTGGCCTGGGATCCCTGGCGCGCCGTTCCGCGCATCCGCGCGTTCAAACCGGACGCGGTGCACGTTGCAACGGAGGGCCCGCTCGGGTTCTGGACGATAGGTTGGTTGCGCCGGCAAAGGCTTCGGTTCACGACCAGCTTTCATACGCGCTACGCCGAGTATCTGAGCGCGCGTTTGCCGGTTCCTCTCGAGTGGGGCTACAAGCTGGTGCGGTGGTTTCACGCGCGCGCGGAACATACGCTGATCAGCTCGATGTCACTGTTGCGCGAGCTCAACGAGCGCCGGGTGGGTCAGCGCCTCGTGCACTGGCCACGCGGCGTCGACGCGGAGGCCTTCAATCCGCGGCACCGGCGCGACGAGGTCTATCAATTGCCGGGCCCCGTCTGGCTCTACGTTGGCCGCGTGGCCGTCGAGAAGAGCCTGGAAGACTTTCTCGGGCTTCCGCTGCCGGGCAGCAAGGTCGTCGTGGGCGACGGTCCGGCGCGCGAGGGATTGCAGCGGCGCTATCCGGACGTCGTCTGGCGCGGTTATCGCTACGGCGCCGATCTGGCGGCGCACTTCGCCAGCGCCGACTGCTTCGTGTTTCCCTCGCGGACGGAGACGTTCGGGAACGTGCTGCTCGAGGCGATGGCCTCGGGCCTGCCCGTGATCCACACCGCCATCGGCCCGACCAACGAGTTCGTGCCGGAGAACGGCGGCTGGACGATCCCGGCCGAGCGCGCGCCGCTGCGTGCCGGCACGCGCCTGCCCGAGATGGTCGACGACGGCTACGTGCACGAGGCCGATCCGCACGTGCTGGCCCAGATCCTGCGCGAGGTGGCCGCATCCCCCGAGCCGCCGCGCCTATGG
>DATMZL010001468.1:0-10724 GCA_035607075.1 Polyangia bacterium | reverse complement strand
TATTAGTTGTTGATCTGGATCCTCTATGCTCGGGTCTACGCCCAGTGGTTTGAACCCGACGGCGTCGCGATCGACGTCGATACGGCCCTCCGGCAGGCGCCGGTCGCGCTCGACTGGCTGGAGCACCACATCATAGAGGCTGCCGGTAAGTGATTGCGCACGGGCGGCGCCGTGTTAGGTAGAGCAGCTGACTTTGCCAAACGAACAATTCGGTGCCCGGTTCTTCGACGACCAGAAGCGCGATCGGGGGTGGGCAAGCAAGGTGGTCAAGCGAGAGCGGGCGCTCGGGCGGCTTGTCGTCCTGGACGTGACGGCGACCGATTCCTCGCTGCTCGCATTCCTGGGCTCCCTCGACAAGGCGCCCCTGCGCGTGCAGCAGACGGACGTCGAAGGCGAGAGTTACGTTTTCGCCTGGGCGTCGGGCTACGAAAACGGATCGACCGTTCGGATCCAGGGAATCTTGCAGGGCAGTTAGCGTACAAACATCAAAGAGGAGCGTGGGTTGGGAAAATCGGAAGATAAACGCGCCGCGATCATCGCGAACCAGGCGGCCCGCGAGAAGGCCGAATCGCCGGTCGGGGCCGGTGCGGTGGTGGGCGAGCGAAAGATGAACTGGGCCGCGACGCCGCCAGTCCGCCCCCGTCGCGGGCGTCCCCCCAGCGGGTTTACCCGAAAATGAGTCGGGCGTTTTCAGGCGGTAAGCGCAACCGCGAGGCAAACCGCGACCTCAAGAAGAGACAGAAGGAGGATCGCCTCCGCCGGAACCGCGACCTGCGCGCGCGCGGCGTCGATCCCGATCTGGTGGATCCGATGAGCGCGCCGGCTGCACTTCCCGAGGTGAAGCTCGAGGACGTCGTCATCGGCGTTCCGTCGCAGGCGAGACGAGCCGACTTCGGGCCCATCAAGCTGTTCGTGGGCGGCCTGAGCACCGACACGAACGCGGCCGACCTGCGTCGTTGGTTCGCTCCGTTCGGTGACGTCGTCGACGCGATCGTCGTGACCGACCGGGGGACCGGCCGGTCGCGCGGCTTCGGCTTCGTGAGCTATCGAACACCGGCGGACGCCGAAGCTGCGACCAAGGGCCTGAACGGCGTCGAGGTCGACGGCCAGACGCTGAACGTCAACCGCGCCGAGACTCGCCCCTCGCGGTTTTAGCTCCCGCATCCATCGTGCGGGGTTCGGGCCACGCGAACCGCTGGAACGCAGGTCCAGCGGTGCTTGTGTGAGGCGGTTTGCGTCGGGTTCGCTTCCGTCTGGCGCGACTTAAGTTGGACGCATGGCCTCCACGATCTCCGAAGGCGAAAAGCGGCAACGGCTGAGCGAGTTGGTGTCGAGGTTCGACACGGCGATGTTGGTGACGCGCACCGGCGACGGTGGCATGCGTGCGCGGCCTCTATCGATTGCCGACACTGGCGAGGAGGGCGCGCTTTATTTCTCCACGGCCATCGACTCTCCCAAGGTCCACGAGCTGGAGATGGACCCACATGTTGCTGTCGTGATGCAAGACGGGAGACGCTACGTTTCGGTCTCGGGTGTTGCGCGCGTCGTGCGTGACCGAGCTTTGATCGACCGGCTGTGGTCAGCTTCGTGGAAGATCTGGTTTCCGAAGGGCAAGGACGATCCATCGCTGTGCCTTCTGCACGTCGAGCCGATCGAGGCCGCTTACTGGGACATGTCGGGCCGCGAAGGCGTGAAATACGCGTTTCAGATGGCAAAGGCGTTCCTGACCGGCACCCAGCCGTCGTCGGACCAAGACGAGCGGCACACCGGGCGCGTGAAGTTGTAGGCACGCCGCTCGTTCGCCCGTGGCCCGAGCGCGACGGCAAGATCTTGCCGGCAGACGAAGGCGCGGCGGCTGTGCATACTGGACGCGATGGGTGCGCTGGGCGTCCACCTCGCGTTGACGAGCGACCAGGAGCGGCGCTTGCTCGCCGCCGCTACGAGCGATCCTGACCCTGACAGCCGCGTGAGGGAGGTCGTGCACGAGATCGCGGAGGCCTGGGACCGCGCCTGGCTGCAGGAGAACGACAAGGCCTGGGACGCCATCCATCGCTGTCTCACCGACGGGGCGCTCGAATACGACAACGGCGATTATCCGCTCAACCGCTGCATTCTCGGCGGGCAGCGCCTGTACTACCGCGCCGATCAGATCATCGTGTTCGTGCCCGGCGAAGAGGTCGTCGACGTGGCGGCGGGCCTCGCCGCTGTCGACCAGGCGGATCTGCGCCGGCGGTACCAGTCCCTCGATCCCGCAGGGTACCGGTGGAAGAGCGACGATGATTTCGCGTACACCTGGGAGTGGTTCGACCCGCTCAAGCCGTTCTGGGCGCGGGCCGCGGCGGCCGGTCGGTCGGTGCTGTTCTCTGCGGGACAGTGAAAGACGATGCGGAAGCTGCCCTTCGATCTCGCTGCGCTGCCTGAGGCGATTCGGGACGCCGTCGACGAGGCCGTCGAGGACGAGATGTACGAGGAGGCGATCGACGCGCTGACTGATCACCTGGCGGACGGCGGCGCGCGATCGAGCGCGGTCCTGCTCGCGCTGGCCTTCGCTCTGGTGGAGGACGCCCGCACCTGCATGGTCGACGACATCGAGGAGAACGCCGTCAAGGCCCTCGCGCTCGCCGACGAGGCGGTGACCGCAGGCGCGCCGGCCAAACCGTTGTCGTCGTGGCTGGCCCGCGTCCGACGCCTGCGCGACGATGCCCGCCGCGAGCGCGAGGCGACCGCGGCGCTGACGGAACAGCCGATCGAGGGGCTCAGCCTCCCCGAGATGAAGAAGCTCGCGAGAGCCTTACCGAACGACAACGGACCCGGAACCGACAAGAGTCTCGTCCTCTACGCGCTGATCGAAGCGCGCGAACAGGAGGCCAAGGCGCGGGGTGAGAAAGGCAACCCGTCGTGGTACCGCGCCTGCCGGGCCAGCACGCTGGCGGCGGCGGGGCGCTACGACGAGGCTCGTCCGATCATCGACGAGATCTTGGCCGGCAAGCCCGGCACCTTCGACGAGCACTGGGCCTCATCCGCGCATCAGTGGCTGCTCGACGAGGCGATGGGGCGCGGCGACGCCGCGCTGTTCGTCGAACGCTGGCGCGTGGCGATGGAGATGTCGCGGGAGATCCCGCTTGCCTTGGCGCGCCAGGAGGAATACCTCGTCTTCGCGCTCGAGCGCCGGCTGCCCGAGCCGGCCGCCCACTTCGCCGGCCAGATCCGGGGCCGCAAGCGCAGCGAGATCAGCCAGGCGGCGCGCGCGCTCCTCGAGCGATACGACGCCGGATCCGCTTGAAGGGTCGAGCAGGTGTTCGACAGCGATTGACCGTCCGTGCGAAAATCCAATCGCGCTTTTGGAGGTTGCTGACTTGCGGACGATTCGGTGGAGAGGGTGTGCCTCTGTCCTGGTGGGGCTCGGGCTGATTGCGGGCAACGTCGGATGCGGCAGCGTCACGGCAGCGAAGGACGGCGGGGCGGGTAACGGTGGATCCGGCGTCGGCGGCAGCGCGGCCGGGACCGGGGGCGCGAGCGGCGGGACTGGCGGTGTGGCAACTGGCGGCGCGGGCACCGGCGGCGCGGGAGGCGGAGGTGGCGGCACCGGCGGCGCGCCGGCCGCTTGCGACGTCACGCGCCCGTTCGGCACGCCAGTTCTCGTCGCCGGTCTGAACGGCGCGACCGGGACCGACGACGGCACCGCCCGGCTCTCGGCCGACGAGCTGACCGCCACCTTCTACAGCGACCGCGCGAGCTACCAGATCTACACCGCCACCCGCGCCTCGAGGACCGCCGCGTTCTCGACGCCGCAGGTGATCGGCGGGACCGGGATCACCTCGGGGGCCGGAGGCGTGTTCAAGTTCCCGACCATGACCGCGGACGGGCTCACCCTCTTCTTCGAATCGGATCCGGGCGGCGTCTTCAAGGTCATGATCGCCACCCGGACCACCGTCGCGGCGCAATTTTCCACGGCGGCGCCGGTCGCCAACATCAACGCCGGCGCCGGCGACTCGGAGCCCTTCGTCCTCCCGGACGGGAAGGCGCTCTACTTCATGAGCACGCGGAACAACGGCAGCTCGACCTCCGATATTTACCGGGCCGCGCGAGATGCGTCCGGTCAGTACACAGCTCCGGCGCCGGTCTCGACGAACTTCGTCACCCCGCCGGCGAACGAGTACGCGCCCGTCGTCACGCCGGACGAGCTCGTCCTCTACTTCGCCTCGGACCGCACCCCGAACAAGGGGCAATGGGACATCTGGATGACCAAGCGCGCGTCGCTGGACGCTCCGTTCGATCCGCCCGTGAACGTGCAGGAGCTGAACACGACGACCAACGAAATCCCCGACTGGATATCCCCCGACCGGTGCCGGCTCTACTTCGACCGCCTCGGCACGACTGCGGGCGGCGACAAGATCTACGTCGCCGAACGCGCGCCGTGATCCGTCCGCCGCCACGTGGAGATGACGTCGCCGCTTGGGTCGATGAGGCCCGGGCGTACTTTCGCGGCGGCGACATTGCCGGGTTCGAGGCGTGGAGTCACACGCTCTTGCAGCAAGTGATCGCCGACCACATCGGGTCGCTACCCGAGGCGTTCGACCCGAAGCCGTGGGCCGGCGTCGGCGCGCACGCGCCCTGGTCGGGTTACGCGCGTTGTTGTCTGGCCCTCGCGCTCTCGCGTGACAACGTCGACGACCACCGGCTGATCGACGCGCTGACGCGCGAGCTGGCCGGAGCGCTCGCAGGTTTACCCAGCGCGCCCGACGAGATCGTCGAACCCGCCGTCGCGTTGCTCGCCGACAGCGAGCGCGACGATGCTCTGGTCTACCTCGACGCCGTCGAACGCGTGCACACGGGGCAGGAGGCGGCGCTCGAGTTCTGTCGCGCGGCGGCCCACTGGACGTATTCCGATGCAGCAACGGCCCTCGCGCTCGAGCGATCCGTCGCCGCTGATCCGCTGTCAGCGAACACATGGCACTGCTTGGCGAAAGCTCTTCTTGTGTGGCGCGTGGGTGGCGAGCGCGACGCTCCGGCGAACGCGGCCGAGCGCGAGCTCGAGGCGCACGAGCGAGCGATCGCGCTTTACGACTCGAAGGATCAGAGGCCGGTCGATGCGTGGGTACCTACCGTCGGGAAGTACTCGTTCAGCGTCGACTGGGACCGACAGGAGGAGATGCGTGAGCGGACGTTTCTCCTGGTCGAGCTCGACCGGTTGGAACTGGCGTTGACGTCGGCACGCGAGCTTCTCGGCGTCGCCCCGGAGTCGTGGCGCTCGCACAGCGCCGCGGGCCATGTGCTCAGGAAGCTCGGACGCGACCTCGAGGCCGATGCTGCGTACACCGATGCTGTCGCATGGTTGCGCGAGAATGCCGGTGACGAGGCTCGAGACGTTTCGTACGTGTGGCTCGATCGTGCCAGTGTTCGCGTTCGTCTCGGCCGAGAGCGCGATGCTCTCGCCGATCTCGCGCGCGCGATCGAGCTTTGGCCCGTCCTTGCTACTTACGGCTCGGATCTGCCGTCATTCACCGACCCGAACGTGCGCGTCGAGCTCGACGGGGTGCTCCTTGCGGGGCAGGAGCGCGCCGCACGCGAAGCCCGGGAAGAACGGCGCAGTAAGCACGAGGAGCTCCGCGCCGAGATCGCCGATTCTACCGACGCCGGGGACGCGGTCAGGAAGATCGTTCTCGAAGGGTTCGACGCGCTCGCTCCCAGCGCGACGAGCGCTGACGCCGCGCGCGCTCTCGAGGCGGCGATGGCGGCGTTGCGCCAGCTGGTCTCGGCCGATCCCAAGGCGCGCGACGAGATCGACAGTTCCGGCCTGGACCTCAAGCTGGAATCCCTCGCCCGCCTCTACGACGTCAAGGGCTTCAGCGCGGACTTCGATTGAAGCGCCAGGTCTTTCAGATCTCGCAGAAGAAGAAGCTCGGCTGGATCGATGCTTCGGGGCGGGTCCTCCGCCAGACGAAGGCGAGGGTCGCGTTGCACGTGCTCCGCGCGTGCATCGTCGTCGCGATCGTCGCCGCCGGGAGCGGAACTGCGACCGCCGCATCGCGCGTGATCGCGTACGCGCTGCCCGCGGTGTGCTTCGCGTCGACGGTGACCGTGCACCAGCGGCGCGACGAAGACGACGGCGGCTACCACGCGGACCTGACCTTCACGTATCGTCGCGCGGCGACGACGGCGGCGGTGCCGACCGAGGTCGGCGCGCGGATCGCGCCGCGCACGACATACAGATTGTGCGCGACGCAGATCCAGACCAAGCCGGACGCGCCGCCGTTCCTCACGCTCGTCGAGATCTGGCGCGGTCGCCGCCTCGTGTGGAGCTCGAGCTACGAGTTTCCCGTCACGCAGACGCTCGCGTGGACGCAGGATGGCCGGTCGCTGCTCGTGGAGTTCGGTCGCGCGATGGACGACGTGTGGGCGACGCCGTTCGCGCGCGGCATGAGCGCGGTCGAGGTCGCGGCGCCGCCCGAGGTCGCGCGCGTTGTCGGCGCGGGCGCACATACGATCATTGTGCGCGTCGTCGAGCGCGCCGCGGGCGCAACGCTGGAGCTCGTCGCGATCGCTGACGGCGGCGCCGTGCTCTGGCCGATCAAAACCAAAAAATAAAGCGACTGAACGGCACCGTCGGGTCGGTTGGGAGGTTCATGACCGCGCCGCTCGTCCACGCGCCCGCCATCGATGCGTCGGCGCATGAAGTCGGGTCGCACGATCCGCACAGCGACGCCGTCGTTGCGGTCAGGACGGACTCAACGAGGGGCGGTTTGCCCGACGCGGGCGGCGGCGGGAGCGGCAGAAACCAATTGGGGCTGGAAGGGGGAACCGCGACGGATACGACCGGCGCGCCGAGCGCGGCCGCGTCGGTGGCGCTCGCGCAGTCGCTGCTGAGCAGCCGGGACGCGTCGCCCGTTGGTGTCATCGTTCCGGGCGCCGGGCCGTAGGAGAGGAAGTACGAGCCGGCCGGCAGGTAGAAGAGCGTCTGCATGCCGCCCGAGACGCCACCATTGAACGCGTCGCGTGGCGGGTTGGATTGACCGCAGGGCCCGATGCCGAAAACGGAGCCTTTCGCCAGGAACGAGATCGCCTGCGCCGACGACGTCGTGAACGTGCGCTGCATCTCCGCGCCGCAGGCGCCGGCGGAGGTGTCGAACGGCTGGCCGTCGAGCGCGACGGCCGGCTTCGAGCACTGCCACACGCAGTTGTTGCGCGGCTGATTTTCGTTCAGCGCGGCGGTCCATAGCGCCGACAAAGGTTGCCCGTAGATGGCGCTCACCGCCGTGTCCATGGCGGCGGCGTTTGCCCAGGCGGGGAGCGTTCGGTAAAGCATCAGGAAGCGCTCTGGACCAAACTCGCCCAGCAGGTAGCCAACCAGCCACGCGCCCGTCTTGTAGACGGTCACAGGGTCGCCCTCGCTGTACCTGACCGAGGCGAGCTGATCCCAGGTCTGGGTCGGCTTCGTTCGGGCGTAGGAGTCGGCGGTGCACGCCAGCACCGTCGCGACGCCCTCGACGAGAATCTCCGGTGGACGGCCGGTCGCCGACAGATAGGCGTGCACGAGCTCGTGCGTGTCCAGACCGGTCGACGATCTCACGGTGGATCCAGGCGCGCAGCCGCCCGCCCCCGGTCCGCAGTCGGCGTTGGCGTTGAAATCGTCCGAGTCGCTGAACTTGTAGTACGTGACCTTCCGATCGGTCGGCCACGCGAAGCCGAGGTAGCTTTGCAACACGGCGAAGTGTTCTTCGAGCGGGTTCAGGATGTCCGGGCAGACGCCGTCGTCAGCGGCGCGCGTCTCGTAGACGAAGTGGGCCGACTGCCAGCTGCGATCAGACGGCAGGTTCAGATCGCTGCCGCACGCCGCCAGCGCTGTGCACGCGAGCGCCGCGCCTCTGATCGACCCATAAGCCAAACATCACCCCCAGGCTCGAGGAGGGCATCATAACCCGCTTCGCCGGCGTGATTGTGCGGACGCCGCAACATCTCCGATGTCGCGGCCGCCACCTTCGCCGCGCGCTCGCGATCAGTACTCGCGCTTGATGACGAAGAACGAACCGCGGATCGTCCCGGCCAGCTTCGACTTCTGCTTCGCGAACTTGAAACGGGCGGCGAGCTCGGCAGGCACGTCCATGCCGTCGGAGAGCTTGAACCCGACGGCCCGCTTCTTGGGATTGTCGATCGTGTACAGCACGTTGATCGAGAGGCCGCTTTGGTAGAAGACGTACGCCCACCGGATGTTCTCGACCTGGAAGCGCGTGGCCTCGAGCGCGCGCGACTTGATGACGAGGTCCCGCTCCTCTTTGAGGACGCGGTGGACATAATCGACGACGTCCTTCGCTTTGCTGGCGGGCTCGACGGTGAAGGCATGGTCGTACTTGTTCTTGAAATAGCGCGCCTCGTTGGCGCGCAGGCCGGCGAGGGCGGCTGCGACGGGCGACGACTCCAGCCCGACTGTCGACACAGTCTCGAAATCCACGACGTAGGACATGCGCTTGAGAGTAGTCTTCCTGAGGGGCGTCGAAAAGACCCGCGGATGGAAGACGATGTCTGACTCGTTCACCCGACCCGTCGACGACGCGATCGCCCAGCTCCTGCGTGGCGATCGCCACGCCCGCGAGCAAGCGGCCGTCGTGCTGTCCGGGAGCAGCTTCGACGTCACACGGCTCGCGCCGTTGCTCGCGCATCCGCACGTGAGCCGCCAGGTGAAGGCGATCGAGATCATGCGCGACGTCCGCTCGCCCGCTGCGATTTCGCTGCTCGTGCCGATGCTCGGCTCACCCGAGCCGCTGGTTGCGCGCAAGGTGGCCGGCGCGCTGCACCGGATAGGTCCGGCCGCCGCCGACGCGATCGCGGCCAGCCTGCCCGGATCGACGGAGCTGCATCGCCTGTGGATCCTCGACGCGCTCAGCCGCTTGCGCGATCTGCGCGGCCGCGATCCGTTGATCGAGATCGCAGCCCACGCTACGCATCCCGGTTGGCGCGCCTCGGCGCTCGGTCGCCTGCGCCACTATCACGACGCGCTCACCGTCGACACCATCGGCGGCGCGTTGCGCGATTCCGATCCCGGCGTGCGCAAGACCGCCTGCGAAGTCGCCGGCATCGTCCGCGACGCATCGTTACTCGCACCGTTGATCGCGATCTGGCTCGATGAGACATCGCCGCCTCTGGAAGCGATGTTCGCGCTCAGGAAGTACAGCGCAGCCGCCATGGACCCGCTGATCGCAGTTGCCGCCGACGCAGAACCGGAACGACGGAAGCGAATCTCTGATGCGCTTCGTTGGTGCATGGCCTCGCCGCAGGGCCGCACCCAGTTGTGGACGCTGTGGAAGCGCCCTGAGCCCGCGGTCCGCGACGCGTGCTTGCAGTTCCTCGGGGACGGCTACGCACGCAGCCTGCCCGCGCCGCCGCGCGCCGCCGCACTCGCCGAGCACATCGCCGATCCCGATCCGCAGCGCCGCCGCTGGTGTGTCGAGGGCTACCGCCAACTCGCAGCCGATCGCGACCCCACCGTGCGTATGAACGCCGAGCTGATGATGCGGCGGCTGGATCCTCAGTGACGCGTGCCGAAGTAACGAGCGACCAGATCTTCCAGCCTCGGCGCTTGCGTTCGCCTTTGGTAGAGGATCGCGATGCCCAACTGTCGCTCGGACATCGCTGCAGCATACGTCACGACTACCGGACGATCGGACCGGGCGGTTGTCGCGGTCTCGGGACTACTCGACGGTTTCGAACGGCCCGAGATCCGGAGCGGAGCCGTTGTACGGCTGCCCGATGTCGATGCCCGCGTTGCGGAGGTCGCTGCCCGGCACGAGCTTGAAGTAGTCGATGTCGGGAAGGCTGCCGTCGCTCTTGCGCTTGGACTTGAGGAGGCTGGTGTCCACGCTGGTGAAGTCGGCGTTCGTCGCCGACAGTCCGTTCTGCCAGCTGTTGTTGGTGATGTCCGTGGTCGTCGCGCTCAGACCGCCGTTGTTGCCGAGGGAGATCGTGTTCTTGATGGTCAGCGAGGCGGCGATGTTGGTGGTGCTGAAGTTGATGTTGTTGCCGTTGTTGTGCGCGGCACAGTTGCGGATCGTCACGTTGCCGCGGTTGCTGTTGTGGTCGAAGCCGTCGTGGACGTTGCCCGCCGAGATGCACCGCAGGTAGGTGGCGTTGTGGCGCAGCGTCTTGTCGTCGCTGCCGCCGGTCTTGAATCCGTTGCCGTCGCCGGTGCCGAGCGATCCGCTCTTCAGCTTGCCGTTGTCGATCGCCCAGCAGTTCTCGTAGGAGGTCGAGACGTTGTCGGCGCCGCGCAGGTAGCCGTCCCAGCCGTCGTCCGAGTTGTTCCACGAACGGCACCCGACGAACTTGTTGCCCGAGCCGACGTCCAGCTTGACCGCGAATCCGTCGGCGTTCCCCTGGCTGGCGTCGATGTTGTAGTACGAGTCGCAATTCACGACGAGGTTGTTCGCGGCGCCGCCGCCTATCTGCAGGCCCGAGTCCTCGCATTCGGAGAAGGTCATGAACTCGATGGTGTTGCTGGAGCCGCTGACGTAGAGGCAGTTGTCGCCGGCGTTGAAGACGTCGATGCCGTAGAGGTGCCAGTAGCTGCCGGACAGGCTCATCCCGCGGCTGCCCGAGGCCTGGCTGGTGTAGTCGAGCAGCGGGCGATCGGCGTCGAGCGGATACGCCAGCAGATTGATGGGCGAGCTGCTGGACCCGCTCTTCGTCAGGCTGACAGTGGTGGTGAGCGCGTACTTTCCGCCGCGCAGATA
>DATMZL010000789.1:0-2581 GCA_035607075.1 Polyangia bacterium | reverse complement strand
AGCAGCGTTGGTGCCGTTGTCGATGTGCGTCGGCTTGTGGAAGGCGTCGTAATCGACGTGCCGGCCGGCGCCTGACGTCATGCTGCCGTTCTCGTCGTACACGAACGCCGGTCCGTCGCCGACCGTGCAGACCGCGTGCGGCCCGGCGCCGCAGCCGCTGTACGTGTAACGCTTGCCGTCCTTCTCGGTCAGGTTGCCGCGGTAGTCGTAGTGGAACGGATCGGTGCGATCGTAGCCGGCTGCAGTCAGCACGCGCGAAGTCTCCACCCGGTTGAGAGCATCGTAGGTGAAGCTCTCCTCGGAGATCGGCCCGCTGACGTCGTCGGCGCGTACGCGCGCCCGTAGGTTCCCGACCTCGTCGTATCGGAAACCCCAGTTCTGGATCACCGTCTCGTGATCGAGGTGTGCCTTGCTGTACGACCCCATCAGCCATCCGGTCGCGGGATTGCGTACCAGCGTGGTCTCGACGCCGTTCTTGGTGTACTCGCCGGTGATCTGGTTGCGGCCGTCCATGGCGGTCGCCGCCCAGTAGACCGACTTGTCCGCAGCGTCGCTGACGTAGTGCAGGAAGCCGAGGCCGGTGTAGTGGTATTCCACGCCGAAGCGGCTGTCCCCGGCCTGGGGATAGGTCACCGCGGCCTGCCGGCCGAGGTTGTCGTACCCGTACGAGGTGACGAACGTGTCGCCGTCGGCACACTCCGACGAGTCCTGGATCTCGCCGAAGTTGGTGTAGGTCAGCGAACGCACGCCGCGGTTTCCGTCGGACGCCATTCCGTAGGGCGCCGCGCACGGCCCGCGGAGGCGGTCGTCGGGCGGGCTCACCATCGCGGCCAGCTTGCCGATGCCCGCGCCGGGGGCTTTGTCGTAGACCCACTCGGCGGTGCGGTCCGACGCATCCGATCGGCTCGTCATCCGGCCGAGCCGGTCGTAGAACATCGTGACCTGTTCGTTCTTGCTGTCGAACTGGCGAATCACATCGCCGAAGCCGTTGTACTCGAAGCGCCAGGAACCCAGGTCGGCGTCGCTGCTGGTGATCTTGCGCCCGCGCACGTCGTACTCGATGTGGAGGTTGTTCGATGGTTCGAACGTGTCGGTCAGATTGCCGTCGGCGTCGTACTTGTAGCTGATCGTCGAGCCGTTGGCGTCGGTTAACGAAGCGAGCTTGCCGTGCATGTTCTTTCGTTCGATGCGCGGCTGCTGCTGGTCCTGCCCGTTCACGCGGTGATCGGTGGTGATCGTCGTCCCGTCGTAGTGGGTGTTCGCGACGCCCAGCTTCGGCGTGCCGGAGTCGTCGATTTGACCGAGATCGGTGGTGACGCTGCGGATGCGTCCGATCTCGTCGTACAGCATGTGCGTGAGCAACTCATCCTCTCGCCCGACGACGTGCGGATTCGACTGTTGCAGAAGCCGGCCCCAGCGGTCGTAGGCGTTCGTTGTCTCCGCGATGCCGCCGTCGAAGCTGCGCGTTCGGACCAGCACGGTATGCGCGGCTGTGTCGGCGTACGTGAACACGTCGGCGCCCGTCGGCGGCCTCAACACGGTGACGACGCGGGCGGTGGGCGGGTCGCCCGGCACCGGCCGATACTGGTTGACGGTCGTCCGGAGCGGCCGCTCCGAACCGCAGCCCACGGTCTCGGAGGTCTTGCGGCCGAAGCTGTCGTACGTGTAGCAGGTGCTGACGCCGTTCTCGTCCGTCGTCAGTATCGGCACGCCCTTGATCGAGTCGTACGCGACGTAGGTGACGTGCCCCTCCGGGTTCGTCCGCTTCACCGGGAAGCGGCCGGGTGCGTAGGTCAGGTTCCCGATGGGCGCGTTGCCCGGCGGCGTGAACTGGGCCGGATCGTAGCTGGCGGTCGAACGCCGGTAGCGCGGGCGCGCGGGATCGTGGGCGTTCACCTGCGCCTCGAACCCGTTGCAGTTGATGAAGTCGCTCGCGCAGTCCGTCGTCGCGGCGAGGTTTCCGAAGTCGTCGTTGAAGTAGTGGGTCAGCGTCCGGAGCGGCACGTCCCGATCGGGCTCGACATCCTTGATGACGAGGAAGGGCACGCCGCCCGGACTCGGGTTGTAGCTGAACTTGGTCTTGTGAACGATCGGCGGCCCGAACGGCAGCGTTTGTTGCGACGTGACGGTCGTCAGCTTGACCTTGCCGAAGCGGCGCTCGGCGGCGGTGGCGGCGCTGTAATCGTTGACGGTCGTCTTGTGGAACATCGGACAGTCGTCGCCGAACGAGCAGAGGGTCGTGTCGTGCTCGACGGTTGCCGTCGTCCGGATCGAATTCCCGTCGCCGTCGAAACGGAAGTCGGTATCGGTGACGATAGCCTCCGGCCGCGCGTTCCCGGTCAGCTCGCCGACGTGCAAGAAGACCCTGTCTGTGACGCGCATCGGGTAGACGAACAGCGTCGTCTCGGGCGGATAGTCACCGCTCGCGCAGACGTGATTGCCGTCGGAATCCTCGGCGATCGAATCGCAGTAACTGGTGAGGGTCTGGGTCAGCTGCTTCAGCGTGCCTTGCGGCGGCAGGCCGCCGACCGCAAGCGACTTCGTCACCGCCGTCGGCATCCCCGTGTAGGGATAAACCTGG
>DATMZL010001121.1:0-2043 GCA_035607075.1 Polyangia bacterium | reverse complement strand
GTGCACATTCCCCTGTGGATTGTCGGCGACAACCCGGTGCTGGGCTGGGGGCTCGACTCCCACGACTACCCCGACGAGGAAGGTTCGTTCTTCGGAAACATCTTCGTGAGCCCACCGACGGCGTTCTACTGCAACGGCAAGGACTTCGACGTGGGCGTCGTGCCGGGCCGCATCGGCGCCGGGCTGGGCAACGCGCCGTACCGGGATCCGTTCGGCGGCTCGGGCTACTGCCGCGACAATTGCACGCCGGCCGACATCCCCGACCAGAACGCCGGCTACAAGGCGTGCATGGGCTACAACCACGTCATCACCGTTTGGCGTAACGCCAGCGGGTCGACGACCACGACCACGTCGTCGACGACGAGCAGCTCGATGTCGGGGACGGGTTGGCACCGCTGGTAATGATCCCGCGCCGGCCGCCAACGCGCCGAGGTTGACTCGATCGCCGCAGCAGGGCAGCGTTTGCTGCCTTGAACGTCGCTGATCTCTTTCGCCGCAGAGCCTGGGAGGAGCCCGCGCACGGCGACGGAGCAGAGGCTGGCGGCGCGCCCGCGCTGCGGCGCACGCTGGGCGCGCTCGACCTGACGCTGCTGGGCGTCGGCGCCATCGTCGGCGCCGGCATCTTCTCCAGCGTCGGGCAGATGGCCGCGGGCGGGCCGGACCACCCGGCGGCGGGGCCGGCGCTGATCCTGTCGTTCGTCATCACCGCGGTCGCTTGTGGCTTCTCCGCGCTCTGCTACGCCGAGATCGCCGCCCTGGTGCCGGCCTCGGGCAGCGCGTACACCTACGCGTTCGTCGCGCTGGGCGAGCTGCCGGCCTGGATCATCGGCTGGGACCTGATCATCGAGTACGCGGTCGGCAACATCTACGTCGCGCAGAGCTGGGCCGACTACTTTCGTTCGTTTCTGCGCGGCAGCCTGGGCGTCGACTTCCCGGCCTGGATGGCGTCGGATTTACAGTCAGCGGTGCGCGATCCGGCGATCGCCGCGATCGCGCCGAAACTGACGACGCCGTTCGGCACGGTCGCGATCGCGTTCAACTTGCCCGCCGCGTTGATCGTCGCGCTGTTGACCGTGTTGCTGGTCATCGGCGTGCGCGAAAGCGCGCGCTTCAACGCCGCGATGGTGACGCTGAAGCTGGTGCTGGTGGCGGCGTTCGTGGCCATCGGCGTCAAGTTCGTGAAGCCCGCCAACTGGCACCCCTTCGCGCCCACGGGGTTCCGCGGCGTGTGGGCCGGCGCGTCGCTGGCCTTCTTTTCCTACATCGGCTTCGACGCCGTCTCGACCGTCGCGGAGGAGACGCGCAATCCGCAGCGCGATCTGCCGCGCGGCATGATCGCGTCGCTGCTGATCTGCAGCGTCATCTACATCGCGGTGGCCGCAGTCATGACCGGGCTCGTGCCCTACAAGCAGCTCGACACCGGTGACCCGCTCTCGCGCGCGTTGCTGGTGGTCGGCATGCCCCGCGCGGCGACGCTGATGTCGCTGGGCGCGGTCATCGCCGTCACCGCGGTGCTGCTGGTGTTCCAGCTCGGGCAGCCGCGCATCCTGTTCGCGATGGCGCGCGACGGCCTGTTACCGGCGGCATTCGCGCGCGTGCATCCGCGCTTTCGCACGCCGTACCGCGGAACCATCCTGACCGGCTTGTTCGTGGGGCTGGCGCCCACGTTCGTGACCCAGGACCAGGCGCTGGAGCTGACCAGCATCGGCACGCTGTTCGCGTTCATCGTCGTCGCGCTGGGGGTGATCGCCTTGCGCATGCGCGAGCCGCAGCGCGCGCGTCCATTCCGCTGCCCGGGTTATCCGGTGACGCCGATCCTCGCGATTGTCTCCTGCGGCGGGTTGATGTGGGGTCTACCCGCCGCCAACTGGTGGCGCTTCGGGATCTGGCTGCTGGTCGGGCTGGCGATCTACGCCGGCTACGGGCACCGGCGCCGCCGCCAGATCACTCCTTAGTCTCTTTCTGCTGCTGCTTCTTCTCCGCTTCCGCCGATTTCTGCTTCTGCTTCTTGTCGGCCTCGGCGGCCTTCTTGGTCTCGGCGGC
>DATMZL010000935.1:0-4872 GCA_035607075.1 Polyangia bacterium | reverse complement strand
GTCCCAGTTCGCCTCCGCCGAGAGCAGCGACGCCAGCGCGCGCAGCGCCTCACCGTTCTTGGGATCGTCCTGCAGCGCCTCCTCGAAGCAGGCGCGCGCCTTGTCGGGCGCCTTCACCTGTTCGCGGTAGACGCGCCCCGCGTCCAGCAGCGCGTCGATCGCGTCGGCGCGCCCGCGCAGGGCCCGCGCCTCGCGCACGCGCGTCGCCGCGTAGGCCGCGAAGTCGTTCTGCTTGAGGTGCAGCTGCGCCAGCGCCGCCAGCGCGGCCGGGTTCTCCGGCGCGGCTTCGAGCGCGGCCTCCACCTCTTTGCGGGCGGCCACCGGGTCGTGCAGGTCGTCGAGCTTCAGCAGCGACAGCTCGAGGTTCAGCTCGGCGACGCGGCGCAGGCTGTCGGCGCCGCCACGGGCGCGTTCGATGTCGATCCGCTGCTGCAGCGCGCGCGCCGCCTCGTGCGCCAGGCCGGCGCGCCGCAGGTTGCGCAGCAGCGCCGCCAACATCTCGTCGTCGGAGATCGCGTCGACGCCCAGGTCGCGCAGCGCGCTGGCCGCTGCCTCCGGGTTGTTCAGCTTGTCTTCCAGCAGCTTGGCGCGCCGCCGGACGAGATCGATGCGCTCCTTGCCCGTCGCGTGCGCCGCGCGCTTCTCGAGGATCTCTTGCAGGTCCTCGAAACGGCTGTGCACCTCGTTCAGGCGATCGAGGGCGGACAGCGCCTCCTCGTCGTCCGGATCGGACGAAAGGATCGCCTCGTACGCCTCGGTGGCGCGCTCGGGGACCGCCAGCTCCTTCTCGTAGACAGACGCGACCTGCAGGCGCAGGGCGCGCGCGCGATGCTTGTCCGTGGTCAGCTCGGCCTGTCGCTTTAGGCTGTCGACCACCTTGCCCCAGAGGCCTACGCGCGAGTAAAGGCGCGCCAGCGCCTCGTGCGCGTCGAACATCTCGGCGGCCTCTTCGGGCGTCGCCGTGTCGCCGTGGCTTCGCTCCTCCTCGGCGACCTCGACGAGCAGGCGCTCCAGCGTGTCGATCGCCTCGTAGGGTCGTTCCAGCCGATCTTCGTAAAGGCCCGCCAGCTCGCGCAGGCGCTTCCGCCGCTCGGGCCCGAGCGGCAGCGCCTCGGTGGGCGCGCTGGTCCGCTTCTCGAGCACGTTGGCCAGGTCCTCCCAGCGCTGCTGGTTCCGACAGATCTCCTCGACGCGTGCGAGGGCGACCTCGTCGTCGGACTTGAGGCGCAGGATCTCGGTGTAGAGCTCCTCGGCCTTCTCGGTCTGGCCCAGACGCTCGCGCAGGCGCGCGGCGTCGTGGTGCAGCGCCACCGCGGTGTCGATCGGGCCGAACTCGTCGATCGCGCCGAGGAAGATCTCGACGACGCGGTCCCAGCGATCGTACTGGCCACCGAAGCGCTCCAGCTCGTCGCGGATCTCCTTCTCCTTGATGTCGAGGCGGAAGGCGCGCTCCAGCGTGCCCAGCGCGCGGTCGATGTCCTTCTCGCCCTTCTCCCAGACCTCGACGATCTTGCGCAGGTAGACGCGGCGGGTCTCGGCGTCCTCGGCGGGCAGGGCGTCGTACGCGTCGGCGAGCTCTTCCCACGGCGTCGCGAACGGCTGGTCCTCGTCCTCGGGCTCCGGCTCGGCAGCGCGCGCGAGCGGGGGCGGGGCGGGGGGCCGCGCCATCGGCTGGGGCGGTGGCGTGACCTCCAGCAGCTCGGCGTCGAGCTCCTCGATGACGTCGGCGTCCGCGTCCTCTTCCTCGACGACCGCGTCGTCGGCGCGGATGGCGCCGCTGGTGTTCGCGTCGATCGCGTCGAGGCTGACGGGGGGCGGCGTGACCTGATCATCGTCCGGCGCCTGGCGGATCGTTTTCTCGACGTCTTCGACATCGGCGTGCTTGGCCGCTCCGTTGACGGCCGACGCCGCCTGCGGTTCTTCAATCTCGTCGACATCGTCGACGTCGACCGCGATGTCCTCGTCTTCGTCGTTGGTCGCGCCCGCGGCGGTGTCCGACGCCGCGGGCGCCGTCGCCGTCTCCGCAGCCGCCGCCACGGCGCTGGCGGCCGCAGCAGCCTTGGCGGCCGCAGCGGCCTTGTACGTGCCGATGCTGGCGGCCAGTCGCCACAGGTGGCCGACGATCTCGGAGTCGTCCGGCGCCAGGCGGAAAGCGTTCAGGTAGGCGCGGAACGCGCGCACCAGATCCTTGACCTCGTGCTCGACCAGATAGGCGGCGTTGCGCGCGATCTCCAGCTTCTCGGGCAGTGTCTCGGCCAGCGCGAACAGGTGGCCCTCGACGCGGATCGCCTCTTCCCAGCGCCCGGTGGCGCGGGCCAGGCGCAGGATCTCCTCCTGCGTCGACGGGTTATCGGGCGCCAGCGCGAAGCTGCGCAGCATCTCGTCGAGCGCGCCCGACGGATCCGACATCTTGCGCTCGCGCACCTCGGCGCGCAGGCGCAGCAGCTCGACGCGCTCGCCCGCCTCGGTGCGGGCCCGCGCCACGCGCGCGTACACGTCCAGCAGCCCGCGCCAGTCCTTCGTCTGATCGGCGAGACGTTCCAGGTTCGGCAGCAGCTCGCGTCCGGCCGGATCGGCGGGAAGCGCGTCGCACAGCGTGGTGAACGCGCGCGCCGGGTCGCGCAGCTTCTCCTCGCAGATGAGCGCGATCTTCAGCGACGCCGCCAGCTGCTCCATCGGCTCGCCGGCCCGCGCCCGCGCGCCCTCGTAGATCTGGATCAGCTCCTCGAACAGACCGTGGCGCTCGGCCGCCTGATCGACCAGCTGCAGCCCCTCGGCATCGGGCGTCTCCAGGTACGCCCGCCGGTACCATTCGAAGCCGCGCGCGGCGTCGTCCAGGTGGTTCTCGTAGAGCCCCGCGATCTGCAGCATCAGCACGCGCCGCTCGTCGGGGTCGGACTCGCGCTCCAGCAGCTTCTCGTCGGCGAACGCGAGGCGCTGGTGGTCGCCGATCTTGACGTACAGGTCGGCTACCGCGTGCAGCGCGTCCATGTTGTCCGCGTCCATCTCCAGGACGCGTTCGAAGATCGTGATCGCCTTCTTGTCGTCGGCGAGCTTGTCGCGGACCAGCCCGCCCAGCTCCATCGCCGCCGGCACGCGCAGCGCCGGGTCCTCGGTCAGGAAAAGCTGGCGCTCCGCGACCTTGACGACGCGCGGCCAATCCTCGTCGGCTTCGTAGTAATTGCGCAGGCGCTGATAGGCGACGACGTTGCGCGGATCGATCTCCGCGACCAGCTGCTCCAGCGCCAGCGCCGCCTGGTCGGTGTCGTGCAGCTTCTCGTCGAAGATCTGCGCGCGCTGGAGGCCGATGTCCGCCGCGCGCCCCGGCTCCTCGGCCAGCGGCATCTGCCGCTCCATGATCCGGACCAGCGCTTGCCAGTCGGCCTGGCTATTGAAGATGCGCGCCAGCGAGTCGAGCGCCTCGTTGTCGTTGGGCAGCAGATCCAGCAGCTGGTCCCAGGTATGCCGCGCCCGCCCGAGATCGCCGAGCTGGCCTTCCACGAGGCGCGCCAGCTGTCGCAGAAACTCGGCCTGCTGCCCCGGATCGGCGACCACGCGCTCGACCTGCAGGTCCAGGATGCGCGCCAGATCCTCGAAGCGGTTGAGGCTGCTGTAGATCTCGACGAGCATCGCGAGCGCCTTGCTGTCGTCCGGATCCATCCGGACGACCTCCTCCAGGCGCTGGGCCGCGCCCGGCGGATCCTGGAGCGGGCCGCGCATGATGTCGGCGATGCGGCGGAGCATCGCCAGCTTCTCGTCCGGGTTCGCGGCGTGCTTGGTGTGCTGATCCAGCACGTGCACCAGCTCGGCGGGCTTCCCGGCGCGTTCGAGGATCCGTTCCAGCCGCGTCAGCGTGTCGCGGTCGCCGGGCACGGCCTGCAGGATCTCGTTGGCCGCCCACTGCCCCTGCGCCAGGTCGCCCGTGCGCTCGTCGTGAATCACCAGCACGCGGCGCAACAACCCGACGCGCTCCTGCTTGGTGCCGGCGCGATCGATCTGCTCGCGCAGCAGCGCGGCCAGGCTGACGAAGTCACCCTCGCGCTCGTAGGTCTCGACGACCGCGCGCATCGACACCGCGTCGGTCGGGTCGGCGCGCAGGATATCCTTGTAGATCTCGATGGCGCGCGCGGCCTTCCCCAGCTTCTCCCGGTAGATCTGGGCGGCCCGCCGCAGGATCTCGGCGCGCGTGCCCACGTCGGGCTGCGCGGCCGCCTCGCGCTCCAGCAGGGCGGCCAGCCGATCCCAGCTCTTGCTCTTGAGCAGCAGACGCCGCTGCGCCTCGCGCGCCCGCCCGTAGGTCGGCGCGATCTCCTCGGCGCGCTGCCAGGCCTGGATCGCGCGCTCGGCGTCGCCCAGCTGCTTCTCGCTGACGGTGGCGATCTCTTCCAGCCGCGGCAGCAGCTCCTCGGCGTTGATGCCGGCCAGCCGCGCGCGCTCGAACGAGAACTCCAGCAGGTCGGCCAGCGCCGCCCAGTCGCCCTTCTCACGGAAGTGCTCGGCGTAGGCGCCCAGCGCCATCTGGTTCTCGGGCTCGATCTCCAGCACCGCGTGCAGGTAGACCGCCGCCTGATCGCGGTCGCCCAGCCGGTCCCGATACAGGGCCGCCAGCTCCAGCATCGTGCGCGCTCGCTGCGCCGGGTCGGCGATCGCGCCCAGCTGGCGCTCGCGCAGCTCGGCGAGCTTCGCGTACTCTTGGCCGTTCAGGTACAGCTCGACGAGCTTCTCGGACGCGGGGCCGCCGGCCGCTTCCAGCAGCGAGATCTCGTTGTAGACGCGCATCGCCTCGGCGACGTCTTCCAGTTCGCCCTCCGACAACTGGGCCCGCTTATAGAGGAAGTCGATCCGCTCGGCCTCGTTGGTCGCCGCGGAGAC
>DATMZL010000655.1:0-2688 GCA_035607075.1 Polyangia bacterium | reverse complement strand
CGCAGCTCATCTTTGCCGACGCGCCCGGCGCCACATTCAGGGACAAGGTCGTGATCGCGCCGTCGATCGCCAGGTCCCCGATGAACCAGGTTGGCCCGAGGTCATTCACAGGGGCTTTCTGGTAGGTGACTGTGAGCTCGGCCTTGCCTGGGGCGAAGCCGAGGCAGCTGTAAGCCGGGGCGGGCGCGCCGCCCTCCACGTCCCCCGACGCACCGCTGACGACCTGGCCCTGACCGTCCACGAACGCATATTTCGGCAGCTGCCCGGCTGCGATCCAGGCGAGGCCCGCGTACATCCCGCTGGCTGACGTCCCCATCGCCAGCTGGGGCGGCGTCCCGACGCCGCCACCGAACGTCGCGATCGGATCGCCCGCGGCGCCCGCCGGCGACCCGTCGGTTGGCACCACGACGAGGCGCAGCTCGGCGTCGGTGCCGTTCGCGGCGGGCATCAAGGCACCGACGATGATCTTGTCGCCGGGCGCGTCGACGCCGGCGAGGGCGTAGACCGCCCGAATGGTCCCCGGCGGCAACGCGACCGACTGCTCGGTTCCCAGCGTGCCGTCCATCGCGATGCTGACCCAGCGGACCGACGACGCGTCCGAGCCGAGGACGATGGTCGTCGGCCCGAGCCGCTCGACCTGGATCTCGGGAAGCAGCGCCAGCGGCAAGGTGCCTGGCAAAACGACCTGCCGCGCGATCTGGCAGCCGTTGTCCGACGGGCCGTTCTGGCAGCCGGCGGCGGCCAGGAGGGCGATCGAAGCGGTAGCGGCGTTGAATGCGGCGGAGAAGGTCAGACCGTAGCTACGGCGCCGTGGCATTTCTTGTATTTTTTACCACTACCGCAGGGACAAGGATCATTTCGTCCGACCTTGGGCTGATCGCGGCGAACCGGCTTGCTTTCATCCTGCGCCGGGCCGCCGTTGCCGCTGGCGGACTGGGGCTCGGCCCCGCCGCCCGATTCGATGGTCCGGCGCGCCTTCTTCTGCTGCTGCGCCTGCTGCTGCGACGCGCCCTCGTCCCGCTGAACCTGCATGTGGAACAGCTTCTCGCAGACGTTGCGTCCGATGCTGCCCATCATCTCGCCGAAGATGACGAAGCCTTCCTTCTTGTACTCCTGCTTGGGATCCTTCTGGCCGTAGCCGCGCAGGCCGATGCCCTCGCGCAGCGCCTCCATCGACTTCAGGTGGTCGATCCAGCGCTCGTCGATCTCCTGCAGGTAGAAACGGCGCTCCCAGAACAGCAGGCCCGGCAGCTGAAGCTCGGCCTCGCGCGCCTCGATCACCTTCTCGACGTCGTCCCACAAGCCCGTCACCAGGGACTCGCGGTCCATCATCTTGCTCTCGTCGATCGAGGGCTCGAAGTTGAAGCGTTCCTTGATCGCGGCGCCGAGCGCGTCGAGATCCCAGTCCTCGGCGTGCTCGTTGGGCGGGCAGTGATCGTCGACAATCCCCTGCAGCATCTCCTCGCACAGATCCAGCAACCGCTCGCGCTGCTGAACCATCGACGACCCGACCTCGTCGGCCAGCCGATCGAGCGTGCCGGTGCGATCCTCGATGACCCCCTTCGGATCGGGATACAGACCGAAGTACCGGTAGATCTCCGACCGCAACAACGCCGGCTGCAGGTCGACCTTCACGGCCGTGAAACCGTCGGGCGCATTCGGATCGGGGGCGCGCCCCTCGGTCAGCACCTCGCACATGCGCGCCAGGATTGGCCGCACCGACTTCGCGAGGGTATCGGCGGTGTGCTTGCCCGACTCGGTCGGAACCGGCATGTCCGCCGCCGTCTTGCCTTTCTTCTTCTCTTCCTCCGTCGGCTCGGGCGCGTAGCGCCCCTCGAGCACCTGCCGGCGCAGCGCATAGATCGTCTTGCGCTGCTGGTTCATGACGTCGTCGTACTCGAGCAGGTTCTTGCGGATGTCGAAGTTGTGGCCCTCGACCTTCTTCTGCGCGTTCTCGATGGCGCGGTTGATGAGGCCGTGCTCGATCGGCACGTCCTCCTCCATGCCCAGCCGCTCCATCAGGCCGGTGATGCGCTCGGCGCCGAAGATGCGCATCAGGTCGTCTTCCAGCGACAGGAAGAAGCGCGAGCTGCCGGGGTCGCCCTGGCGTCCGGAACGGCCGCGCAGCTGGTTGTCGATGCGGCGTGACTCGTGGCGCTCGGTGCCGAGGATGTGGAGGCCGCCCGCTTCGAGCACCTCCTTCTTCTCGGCGTCGCACTGGGACTTGTAGCGCTTGAAGTGGTCCTGGAACGCCGCCTCCAGATCGGGCGCCAGCTCGTGCCCGGGCTTGCCGGCGTTCTCCGGATCGACCTCGGCGCGGGCCATGAACTCGGCGTTGCCGCCCAGGATGATGTCGGTCCCGCGGCCGGCCATGTTGGTGGAGATGGTCACCGCCCCCTTGCGGCCCGCCTGGGCGACGATGAACGCCTCCTTCTCGTGCTGCTTGGCGTTCAGGACGTTGTGCGGGATGTTCTTCTTGCGCAGCAGCGACGCGACGACCTCGGACTTCTCGACGCTGACGGTGCCGACCAGCACCGGCTGGCCGCGGGTGTGGCAGTCCTCGATCTCGTTGACCACCGCCCGGAACTTGCCGCGCTCGTTCTTGTAGACGACGTCGTCGTTGTCCTTGCGCAACATCGGCTTGTTGGTCGGGACGACGGTGACGTCCAGCTTGTAGATCTTGTGGAA
>DATMZL010000815.1:0-2607 GCA_035607075.1 Polyangia bacterium | reverse complement strand
CGTCGGACGATTCGACGATCGTCGCGAGCACGCGGGCGGCCGAGAGCTGGCGGGCCTGCTCGTGCGCCACGCGCCGCTCGGCCGTGACGTCGCGGAAGATCAGCACGCAGCCCGAGACGGTGCCGCTGTCGTCCTTGATCGGCGCCGCGCTGTCGTCGATCGGGCGGTCGACCCCCTGCCTGGACAGGAGCACCGTGTGATTCGCGAGGCCGACCACCACCCCTTCGCGCAGCGCCCGCTTCGCGGGGTTCTCGACCGATTTGCGCGTGTCTTCATTCACGATCCGAAACACGTCGTCCAGCGGTTGGCCGGTCGCTTCGCGCTGGGTCCATCCGGTCAGCGTCTCGGCGACGCCGTTCAGGTAGGTGATCCGGCCGTCGACGTCGGTCGTGATCACCGCGTCGCCGATGCTGGCCAGCGTGACCCGCAGCATCTCGCGCCGCTCGCTCGCCCCCGCCTGGGCTCTCCGCATCGCCTCGCCGATCGCAATGATGAACGAACAGGTGAACAGGTAGGCGATCAGGCCCACCAGGTTCGTGACGACCTCGAGGCCGAAACGGCCGCGCGGCGGGATGAACAGGAACGCGCACCCCACGTACCCGAGCAGCGCGGCGATGACCGCCGGTCGATACCCGCCCATCCAGACGGCGGCCGTGACCGCACCGAACAGCGTGACGAGCGGCAGCGTGTCGCCGAGGATTGGATCGAGCACCCAGCGAAGCAGCAGGGCCGCTACCAGCGCCGCTGCGCTGAGCAGGTACACCTTGAGCGATGGCCGCCGCATCACACTCCTCGGCGCGAAGCGCGCCGCGAACCGCTCGCTCGCGACGCGTCCGGGATCAGCGCTTGGGTTGGGACGGCTGACCGGGTTCGCCGCTGTCGTCGGCGACGTCCTCGTCTTCGCCGACGTCTACATCCGCGGGCTTGCGACGCGGATCGATTCCACCCGGGGGCGGCCCCGAGGGCTGGTCGCGGCGCTGGGCGTCGCGCTGCCCGCCACGCTGAGCTTCGTCCTCCGGCTCGTAGCCGGGCTGGTTTTCTGATTCGTTCGGACGCGGCCGTCCGGCCCGACCGTTGTCATTGCTGTTGATTGGCATGCCCCTCAACCTGGCCATGTAAGTCGTTCCCTCAAGTGGCCAGCCCGGCGCCGTTGCATCCACTCGCCCCCTTGCGGAGCTGCTCCGGGTAACCGTTGATTCGTGCGCGGATGTAAGCCGAATACTTGCCGCGGCGAATCCGCGTCGCAGGTTGCTGGGCACGATCCGCGAGGATGGTATGTCCGCATCGGAAGAATTGGCCCGGACCACGGCCGTGGACAGCGAAAAACGCGATCGCGCCGCGTTGGCCGACGCCATCCAGCGCCGCAAAGGTGAGATCGAACACCGGTGGCTCGAGCGGGTGAAGGAGGTGTGCCGCGCGACGGGCCGTGATGTACCTTCGACGAGCGAGCTTCGCGATTCGATCGGCGAATACCTGGAGCGCCTCGCGGTGGCCATCGGCGGCCAGGATTCGATCGAGACAGGCGGGTCCTCGGCGTGGGCGGACGTCGCGCGCGAGCACGCGCATACGCGGGTCCGTCTCGGATTCCACATCGATCAGCTCGTTCACGAGTTCATCCTGCTGCGGCGGGTCCTGTCGGAAGTGGCGCGTGAAGAGCAGGTCATGGCGGACAGCTTCCAGAGCGAGCGTCTCGCGGATCTGATCGACGCGGCCATCGCGACCGCCGTGAAAAGCTACGTCGACTCCCGCGACCAGGCGGATCGGCGGGCGCAAGCGGAGCACATCGGCTTTCTGACCCACGAGCTGCGCAATCCGCTCACCACGGCGACGATGGCGGCCAGCCGGCTGCGGCGGAAGCCGCACATCGCCGCGGCGGACAGCGGCACGCTGGACATGCTCGAACGCGGGCTCAATCGCGTGCGGTCGCTGATCGACGGCATCCTCCTCACGGAACGTTTCGATGCCCGAGAGGTGGAGAGCCATCCTGTCGACCGGACGCTGGCGGACATCATCCCCGAGGCCGTCCGCGCCGCCGAGCTCGAATCGAACAACAAAGGCATCGTGTTCTCCACCCGTTACGATCCGGCTGTCGAGATCCATGTCGATCCGACGTTGACGCTGTCGGCCCTTCAGAACGTCGTCGACAACGCCGTGAAGTTCACGGATCGCGGTCAGGTGCTCGTCGTCGCCGAGGACGGGGCCTCCGAGGTGCTGATCCACATCCACGACAACTGCGACGGCCTTACCCAGGAAGAGCTGAAGACGATCTTCGAACCGTTCAAGCGCGCCCACTCCGGCAAGGCGGGAACGGGCCTCGGCCTGGCCATCGCGCGGCGGGCCGTCGAGACGCAGGGAGGGCGCATCGGGGCCGACTCAGACATCGATCACGGCTGCCATTTCTGGCTCGCGTTTCCTAAACCACAGCATTGATGAAATGAGGTTAGTTCAACATGGCGCGGATCCTGATGGTGAACAACGAGCCGGATCTGCTGACGCTTTGCCAGGAGACCTTGCAGGAAGACGGGCACACCGTTGACGTGGTGATGAGCGGAATCCAGGCGCTCGACACCGCGTCGCGGGTGAAGCCCGATCTCATGATCGTCGACT
>DATMZL010001432.1:0-2092 GCA_035607075.1 Polyangia bacterium | reverse complement strand
CCCATCAACTGAGCGCGCCCGTCGGCCGCGAGCGTGCTGTACACCGACGAGCGCACCGCAGTCTCGCTCGCGCCCGTATCGACGATGAAGCGGTGCATGGTGCCTTCCACCTCGACGTCGACGGGGATGCGCGTCGCGACGAACGGGATGACGTCGCCGCTCATCAGGCGCGCGAGGCCGCCGCCCTCGAGCGTGAAGCCGACCGAGTTGCCCGGCGTCTCCACGCCCTCGGTCGCCATCTCCATCGCCGGCATGCCGAGTCGGAACGCGCGATCCGGATTCGCGTAGTCGAAGCGCACCGAGAACTGGCGCATCACGTCGCCGCCCAGCAACCCCGCGAAGTTCAGCGGATCCATCCCGCTGCCGAACGTCATCGGAACGATCGGGACGTCGTTGACGGTCAGCTCGCCGACCGTGAGGTCGCCCATCACCTGCGGCTGCGCCGGAAGCGTCAGGCCGGGAAACCTGGTGGCGTCGACGAGCACGACGGGCGAACCGGTGTCGACGCCCAGCCGCCCGCCTGTCTTGCCGTCGACCGCGACGTCGGCGAACACCAGGTTCGCGCCGACGCGGGTGGGCGAGGGGATGCCCGGCATCCCCATCGTCATGAAGCCCGCATCCGAGGCGTCCGGCTTGCTGTTGTTGTCGCTGCCGCACCCCTGCGCGACGGCCGCCAACCCGGTGAAGACCGTCAGCAGAACCCAGCGACGCCACCTCACGGCGCGTGCTAGTGTCCGGCCCTTCTCAGGAGGAACCCAAATGAGTCTGGTCACGAGGAAAGCGCCTGACTTCAGCATTGATGCCGTCGTCGGCGACGGCGACTTCAAGAAGATTTCGCTCGCCGATTACAAAGGCAAGTACGTCGTCCTCTTTTTCTACCCGGCCGACTTCACTTTCATCTGCCCGACGGAGATTCAGGAGTTCTCCCGACGCTACGAGGAGTTCCGCGCGGTCAACTGCGAGGTCCTCGGCGTTTCGACCGATTCGAAGCACTCGCACAAGGCCTGGATCAAGAACGGCCTCGGCAAGCTGAATCACCCGCTGCTCGCCGACTTCAACAAGACGATCTCCAGCGACTACGAGGCGCTGATCGAAGGCGGCATCGCGTGCCGCGCGACGGTCATCATCGATCCGACCGGCATCGTTCAGCACGCGTCGTACAACGCGGACCTGCTGGGGCGATCGGTGAGCGAGACGCTCCGCCTCGTGCAGGCTCTCCAGACCGGCGAACGCTGCCCGGTCGAGTGGAAGCCCGGACAGAAGACGCTCGGAAAACCGGCGTAGCCGTCGCCTAAGAGATTTCCCTCGGCGCGCGGGAGCGACTATTCTCGCGCGCCGTGAGACACGTCGCGTGGGGAGCCAGCGTCGCGCTGGGGCTGGCCGCCGGGCTCGCCGCGTGTGACGCGCCCCGGCCCGCGCAGCCGGCGCTGTGGACGCTGTACGACGTCGCGGCGCTTTACGCCGGCGGCGCGTCGGACACGGAGGCCGTCGCGAAGGATGCGGGCCTGCCGGGCGGCGTGGCGATAGGCACGATGCTCAACAACACCATGCCGCCGACACTGGCGGTTCGACCGGGCTTCGCCGACACGTACCTGGTCGGGTACACGACCTCCGAGGTCTGGGCGCACTTCGACGAGATCTGGGCGCAGCCGGTCTACATTCCGGTCACCGGCTGGTCGGGCGGCCCGCAGGGACCGTCGGAGCACCCCATCTTCAGCGTCGGCGCGGGAAGCCTCTTCTACAGCCCGTTCTGGCGGATGATCTACGTCGAGGTCGCGGATGGTGCGGCGACGTCCGTGCGCGAGATCCTCGACGGGAAATATCGGCTGCATCCATCGCGGGGCTGGGTGGCGCCGCTCGCGCCGGAGGGCGTGGGCCTCGGCGATGCGCAAACGATCCCGTCCGGCGGCGCGATCATGGGAACGGGCTGGCTCGACGGAGCGCAGGCCCCGTTCATCAAGTATCCGGTGACGCCCGTCGCGATCGGGGACGACGAGGTGATCGACGAGGTTCCGATCTTCCACTTCGTGTTCGTGAGCACCGACGGCGCGCTGGTCGCGCCCGCGATCCCGGCCGTGCTGGGGAGCGGGCC
>DATMZL010000940.1:0-2006 GCA_035607075.1 Polyangia bacterium | reverse complement strand
CAGCAACACCAGCTGCGTGAGGCTGACCAGCGCGCCGACGACGATGTAGATGCGAAAAAGCGCGCGCAGGCCGATGCGCTCCTGCCAGCGCACGCCCTTCCACACGAAGAGCAACACGCCGGCGAAGTAACCGGCGTAGCCGGCGGCGTTGGCGAAGCCGACCTGCGTTTGCGAAAAATGCAGCGTCTCCGTGAAGTGATTCACGAAGATCGGGCCGAACATCGGCTGGAAGTGAATCAGGAAGAAGAACAGCATGATTCCGAGGATCGACCCCGAATTGAGGCCAGCCCAGAACTGCGCGATCGAGCGTTTCACCGGGATCGATACGGCGGTGTCCTTCGGCAGCCGCCGCACGAACACCAGCACCAGCAGAGGCACCCCGGCCAGCGCCAGCAGCAGCGCATTGAACGGCACGTGATCGGTCGCGTAGCCGCCCATCGCCATCGCGAAGGCGCCACTTCCGTAGACCGCAAGCCAGCAGATCGCTTGGTTGAGCCCGACGGTGCTGGCGCGCGATCGGCCGGTCGCCCTCGCCTCCTCGTCGCCGGCGATCACGGTGGCGCGATCAATCGCGACGTCGGTGCCCGCGAGCACGATCGACAACCCGAACATCCAGCCGAAGAACAAGAGCGGCCCGTGGTCGACCAGAGGCGTGACCAGGTACGCGAGCGTCGCGATCGAGAGCAGACCGATCAACACCGTGCGGGTGCGACCGTACGCGTCCATCAAGAAGCCGATGATCGGCTTGAAGCTCCAGGCGAGGTACGACTTGGCGAACAGACTCTGCGCGGCGCCTTCGCCGAGCGCGTAGTGCTTGCCGAGGTGCGCGATGAACGGCTGGAACGTGATCCCCTGGAACGGATTCGCGATCCCCTGCAGCACGTAGCCGAGCGCGAAGACGACCTTGAGCGGGTCGATTCCCTTGCGCTTCGGCTCGCTCGTCACGTGCGAACCATCCCAGAAATTCGCGCGCGGGGCAGGAAATTTGCCGCGCGCGCTGATCGACGAGCGCGCGCCCGAACGATCAGTGCGCCGTCAGAAGATGTAGCCGCGGGAGGCGGCGCAGCCTCCCGCGACCAAGCCGGACTTAAAGGCGGACCTGGATCTCGTAGCGCCGGTTCTTCGCCTTCTTGGCCGGCGTGTTGTCGGGCGTCACCAGCGGCTTGTCCGAGCCCATTCCGACCGAGATGATCTCGCCCGGCGCGATGCCGCGCGCGATCAGCTCCTTGACCATCACCGCCGCGCGCTTGCCCGACAGCTCCTTGTTGTGATCGGCCTTGCCGCTCGAGTCGGTGTGTCCCGACACCTCGAACTTGTAGGCCTTCACGCCTGCCATCTGGAGGCGCTTCTTGGCGTCGACGAGCGCGTCCGCCAGCTTCTTGATCTTGGCGTCGCAGCCCGGCATCAGCTGATCGCTGTCCGTCTTGAAGCTGCACTGGTTCTTCCGCCCTTCGGCGAGCAGCTTGTCGTTCACTTCCTTTTCGACCTTGCCCTTGGCGCCGCTCTCGGCCGCGCCCTTGGCCTTGTCGGTGAGGTCGCCGATGCCGATCGCGCCGGCGCGCGCCGCTCCGAACAGGAGCCCCGCCGTAACCACCATTACAGAAATTCCGGTTTTCCGAACCACCGTTTGGGTTTTCATTGCCAATTACGATAGCCAGGTGCGGCGGTCGGGTAAAGCCCCAAGTAGAGGGCGTAAAACCGCGATTTACTTTATGAAAGCGACGTCGTCGAGCCAGATTTCGAAGTCGCGCGGCTTCGCCGATCCGGTCGAGTAGTCGGCGTTGACCTGGATCGCCATCGCGGTCAACTGGTCGACGGTCAGCTTGTTGGCGATCGTGTGGTAGCCGCCGTTGCCGGGGTCCTGCTTCGTGTCGGCGAAGTGAACCTCGAACCGCTTCCACGTGGTGTCGATCTGGACGTTGGCGTAGTTCGCGAACGCCAGGTCCGCGGACGCATCGCCCTTCAGACCAAACTGCACCAGGTACGGGCTGCAGTTGTACTGCGAG
>DATMZL010000950.1:0-3597 GCA_035607075.1 Polyangia bacterium | reverse complement strand
CCCGGGCGCGCGCGGGCCGGCGCGCCAGGATCCCGATGCGGTCGCCGCGTTCCGCGCGGCGCAGGGCCTGCCGTATCGGCTTTCGGGCTACCAGGCGCTGGCTTCCGGGCTCGCGGTCGGGACGGTGGTGCTGCTCGGCCGCCGGCTGTTCGGCTTCGACGCGTGGACCGTGGGCCGCCTGCTCGGCGCGAGCGCGTTGATGTTGCTGGCGATGGCGCAGTACGAGACACTGCTGCTGCGCGACGTGCTGCGCCCGCTGCTCGCCCAGCTGGGGGCGCGCCATCGGCTGCCCGTCGACGAAGTGCGCGCGCCGATCACGCTGCGCACGAAGCTGGTGTTCTTCTTCTCCAGCGTCACGGTGTTCACGTCGGGGTTGGTGCTGCTGTTCGCGCTGTCGCCCAGCCACGCGCTCTGGATCATGCTGGCCTCGATCGCGCTGGCGCTGGCGCTGGCACTGGGCCTGGTGATGCTGATCGTGCGCGACATGGTCAGCCCGGTGCGGGCGCTGGAGGAACGGTCCGACGAGATGGCGCGGGGCGAGCTGGCCCGCCCGGTCCCACCGTCGGGCGAGGCCGACGAGATCGGCCGCCTCAGCTTCGCGTTCGAGGAGATGCGCCGCGCGCTGCGCGACAAGCTGCGCTCGACCGAATCGCTGAATGTCGACCTGGAACGCGAGGTCCGCCGGCGCACCGAGGTGCTGGAACAGCGCAACGCCGAGCTGCACGACGCGCTCGAGAAGCTGCGCCGCGCGCAGAACGATCTGATCCGCTCGGAGAAGCTGGCGTCGATGGGCCGCCTCGTCGCGGGCATCGCGCACGAGATCAACAACCCCGTGAACGCCGTCATCAACACGCTGGCGCCGCTGGAGGAGGCGATCAAGTCCATGGTCGCCGGCCAGGACGGCGACGCCGCCGCGCGCGGCGCTGGCGAGGCGCAGGAGATGCTGCGCGTGGTTCAGCGCGGCGCCGCCCGCACGAAGGCCATCGTCCAGGCGCTGCACAACTACTCGCGCGGCGACGAGCAGCGCCCGCGCGAGCTGGTCGTCGCCCGCAGCGTCGACGACACGCTGGACCTCCTGCGCCACCGCCTGCGCAACGTCCGCGTCGAGAAGGAGATCGATCCCGAGCTGCGCTTGCACGGCTTCCCCGGGCAGATCGATCAGGTGTTCATGAACCTGATCTCGAACGCCGCGCAGGCGGTCGGGGCCCGCGACAATGGCGGGACGATCCGCATCGCCGCGCGCAAGCACGCGGACGACGTCGAGATCACCGTCGCCGACGACGGCCCCGGGATCCCCGCGGACGTCATCCCCAAGATCTTCGACCCGTTCTTCACCACCAAGGACGTGGGCGAGGGGTCGGGCCTGGGCCTGTCGATCGTGCACGGCATCGTCGATCGCCACGGCGGGCGCATCATGGTCGAGAGCCAGGTCGGCACCGGAACGACGTTCCGGATCGTGCTCCCGGTTCGCGCCGCCGCGTCCACCAGCGCCCCGCCACCCGCCTGACAAACTGGCACGTCCCGGTGCCAGCCCGATGGCCTGCTGTCACTCTGGCACTGGAATGGCGGCCAAGGCCATTCTGTCGTAAAATCGATTCTCATGAATTCAATGACTTGCGCGATTCCACGTAACATGGCATCGCAGTTGAAGTCCTCGGGGGCATGGACGTGACGCCGCTTCCCCAGGGCACCCCGACGGTCTTGGTCGTGGACGACGAGCCCGCGATCGTCGATTCGCTGCAGAAGATCCTGGAACGCGAGTCGCTGCGCGTGCTGACCGCGGGCGCCGGCGGGGAGGCGCTGGACATCATCCGGCGCGAGCCGATCTCGGTGCTGCTGACCGACCTGATGATGCCCGGGATGTCGGGGATGGACCTGCTGCGCGCCAGCAAGAGCGTCGCGCCCGAGACCGAGACGGTGCTGATGACCGCGTACGGCACGGTCGAAAACGCCGTCGAGGCGATGAAGCAGGGCGCGTACGACTTCGTGACCAAGCCGATCAAGCGCGCGCACCTGGTGCGCGTCGTCGGCAAGGCGCTCGAGAAGCGGTCGCTGGTGCAGGAGAATCGCACGCTGCGCGCCCAGCTGGCCGCCGAGAAGCGGCGCACGCTGATCGGGCAGTCGCTGCCGTGGCGCCGCACGATGGAGATCGTCATGCAGGCGGCCCCGTCGACCGCCAACGTGCTGTTGCTGGGCGAGTCGGGCACCGGCAAGGAGCTGCTCGCGCGCGCCATCCACGAGAACTCGACGCGCGCCGCCGGGCCGTTCGTGCCCGTCAACTGCGCGGCGCTGCCGGAGACGATCCTCGAGGCGGAGCTGTTCGGCTACGAGAAGGGCGCGTTCACGGGCGCGGTTCAGCGCCACGACGGCCGCTTCGTGCAGGCCGACGGCGGGACGCTGTTTCTCGACGAGATCGGCGAGATCCCGACCCACGTGCAGGTGAAGCTGCTGCGCGTGATCCAGGAACGCGAGGTCGAACGGCTGGGCGGGCGGACGATGAAGGTCGACCTTCGGTTGGTGGCAGCGACCAACCAGGACCTGCGCGCGGCGGTGCGCGAGGGGCGTTTCCGCGAGGATCTCTATTACCGGCTGAACATCATCCCCGTTCCGATCCCGCCCCTGCGCGACCGGCGCGACGACGTGCCGCTGCTGGCCGAGCACTTCCTGCAGCTCTACGCCGCGCGCAACAACCGCGTCCTGGCCGGTTTCTCGCGCGCGGCCGCCGACGCGATGTCGCGCTACGACTGGCCCGGCAACGTTCGCGAGCTGGAAAACACGGTCGAGCGCGCGGTCGTGCTGTCGCGCGGAACCGCCATCGAGCTCGACGATCTGCCCGCAGAGGTGCGCAGCGGCGGCGGCGTGCAGGGCGACGGGCGGTCGCTGTCGTTCGCGGTCGGTACGCCGCTGGAAGAGATTGAACGCCGGGTCATTCACGCTACGCTGGCACACGTCGGCGGCGACAAGCGCCTCTGCGCGCAGCTTCTGGGCATCGCGACGCGCACCATCTACCGCCGCCTCGAAGAGGAACGAACCGACGACCCGGCCGACGCGGCCGTCTGACCTCGTCCTCGCAGTCGTCCTCGTCCTCGTTGTCGTTCTCGGCGCTGCCAAATTGGCATCTGAACCGACCGACGGACGTGTCGTAACTATACGTATCAATTTAGTTTTGTTGCCGCGGCCGATGGTCCCGGCGTTGCTTTATCGGGACCCGGGATCGTGGAAACACTGCTACGCAAATACCTCTGGGCCGTCGACGGTCTCATCGTCGCGCTGTGCGCGGTCTTCCTCGCGCGTGCCTCGGCGACCGTCATCGGCGGCAAGATGCAGATCAGCGGCGGCGCGCCCAAACCGCCTTCCCGCATCGCCACCGCACCCACCGCCGCGCCCGTCTACGGCAAGCAGGTCGAGGAGATCCTCAATCGGAACATCTTCTGCTCGACCTGCCCGCCGATCCTGGGGAAGCCTGTCGCGGACACCGGACCGCCGCCGCCGGCGCCGCTGCAGCGCACGTCGTTGAACCTGAAGCTGCTCGCGATCATGTTCGCGCCGCCGCCCGCCGACCCGCGCTGGTCGGTCGCCATCATCCGCGACAACGAC
>DATMZL010001056.1:0-18550 GCA_035607075.1 Polyangia bacterium | reverse complement strand
CGCGCCGCCTTCGCAGAGAACCCCTGCAGCTCCGCCAGCATCGCCAGCTGACTCTGCACCGGCACGCCGCGTGCGAACGCCGCGTCCTGCGGCAGGATCGCGACGCGCCCGTGCAGGTCGCGGTGCAGCGGCGGCCGGCCCAGCACCTCCACCGACCCGCGCGTCGGCCGCAGGAACCCGCACAACACCGAGAAGAACGTCGTCTTCCCCGCGCCGTTGGGACCGACAAGGCCGATGGGCGCGCCCGCCGCCAGCTCCAGATCGATGCTGTCGAGCGCGCGCGTCTTGGCGAAGTCGCGCCCCAGTCCCTGCGTCTTGACGATCGGCGCCGCCGCCATCACGCGTCCCGCGTCCGGAACACCTGCCAGCCCAGGAACGTGTAGAGCGCGACGTAGGCCAGCGTCGCCGCGGACGCGGCCAGCGCCGGCCCCAGCTCCGGCCGCAACAGGTACGGCTTGAGGCCGCTCGGAACAAGGAAGCTGACGACCGTCGCGAGCGTGCCCGTGAACGGCAGCCACGTGAGCGCCAGCGCCAGGATCGCGTAACCGCCGACGCCGACGAGCAGCGCCAGCCCGACCGATGCCATCGCCGCCGACACGAGCGACATCAGCGCGACGATCGGCATCGAGTACAGGACGACGAACGCGGTCATCTGCGCGCCGTAGCCGATGATCGTCGCCGTGCTGGTGTCGCCGTCGCCGTTCACGACGAGGGCGACGATGGTCGCCGCGATCCCGGCCAGCAGCTGGGCTGCGGCGATGATGATCGCCGCGCCGATCAGACGCGCGAAGAAGATCTCCGCGCGGCCGACGCGCGGGATCAGGAAGCGGATGCGGCGCGTGCCGAGGTCCGTCGCCGTCTGATCGCAGGACGCCAGCATCGCGAACAGCGGCGTCAGCGTGGTGGCGAGGACCAGATACGCGGCCAGCGCCGGCGGCCGCTCGACAAGCAGCCGCGCGATGTCCTTGTCGAACAGATACGACACGATGAAGCCGGCCTCGGGTGTGCCGAGCTTGGCGGCAAAGCCGCCCCCGAGCTTGGCGAACACCCAGACCCAGACCAGCAGGAAGAACACCAGGAACAGGAGGCCGCGCGGGCTCGACAGCGCATAGCGCAGGTCGTGCCGGACCAGGACTCCGATATGCCGACGTGCGCGCACGGCCGGGGATGCTACATCGGCATCGCGGCGGGCGGCGCCGCCGGCATCGCGTTGGCCGCGGAGATCTGGCGCGCGCCGATGATGCCGAAGGTGCCGCCAATGATGCCCACCAGGCTGAACATCAGCTTGGTGAGGCCGACGCCCGCACCCGCGACCGCCCCGACGACGACGCAGCTGAGCACCTCGGCCGTTATCGCGAGGATCGACGCGATGACGATGAACTTCACCGCGCGGCGCCGGAACAGGCAGACGGCGCCCGCGATCGACGTACCGGCCGTCACGAGCAGGAACAGGCCGTAGGCCAGCAAGATACCGGCGACCCCATTCACAGCCTTCGCCTGACCGGCCGCCTCATTGAGCTGCTGCAAGGACTTCTTCTCCTCCTCGGTCAGCTCCCGGCCCTGCTTCTTCGCAGATTCCTCCATCGCAGAGCCCATCGCCGCCCCCATCTTGCCTGCGCCACCGACGAACGCGCCTCCCGCCATGTAACCGAGACCCGCAAACAAGTTGATCACCGCTGCGAGGATCAGAATCACTCCGGCTGCTACGCGCATCGCCAGCTCCCCTTCTGTCTTGCGTTTATGGACCCGCCCTGCCTGTCAGGACATGGGCCTGGCCCGCGAGTGTAGGCGGGGTCGCGTCGCCGGCAAAGCGGAATTCCAGACGGAATGTTGCCGTCACCTCGAGCATCGCACCGCTCGCCTCACCCCTGCTCGAGGTAGCGAAGCGCGTTGCCGCCCAGCAGCTTCGTGAGGCGCGGCTCGCGCCAGCCGCGCCGCCACAGCAGCTCGGTCAGGCGCGGCAGATCAGCGGCGTCGCGCAGGCCGCGCGGCAGCGGCATGAAGCCGTCGAAGTCGGAGCCCAGCGCGACGCAGTCGTCGCCGCCGACGCGCGCCACGTGCTCGATGTGGTCGGCGACGCGTTCGAGCGTGGAGAACGTCCCGCCCAGATACGCCGCCACGAAGATGACACCGACGATGCCGCCGCGCGCCGCGAGCGCGCGAATCTGATCGTCGTCGAGGTTGCGCGGGTGCGGGTGCACGCCGTCGGCGCCGGAGTGCGACGAGAACGGCGGCGTGGTCGACACCTCGAGCATGTCCCAGAACGTCTTCTTGCTCGCGTGCGACACGTCCAGCAACAGCCCCGCTGCGTTGCACGCGCGCACCAGCGCGCGCCCCTGATCGGTCAGGCCGCTGTCGCGGTCGGCGGGCGTGCGGCACGACGTCCCCGCGCCGCTGTCGCGCTCCCACAGCGGGCCCACGAAACGCACGCCCGCCTCGGCGAGGCGCGCGACGCCGCCCGCGACGTCGTCGTCGATCGCGTAGCTGCCCTCGACGCCCAGGAACAACGCCAGCCGCCCCGACGCGCGCGCCGCGCGGATGTCGCCCGCCGTGCGTGCCAGCGCGATCGCGTCCGGATGGCGCTCGGCCAGCGCGCGCGCGCAGTCGAGCTGCCGCCAGAAACGCCGCCGCGATCGATCGAACTTGAAGCCGGCGAACATCAAGCAGCCGAGCGCGTCGATGCCGCCGCGCCTGATGCGCGGCAGATCCAGATCCAGGCGCAGCGGGTTGTAGAACGTGGCGGGCGCGTGCTCGCGCGAAAAATCGTAGCCTCGCATGTGCGTCAGCTTGGTGAGCACGTCGTTGTGCAGATCGACGACCAGCGCCGCTTCGTGCACCGCGGCTGCCTCCGGGCTCACCTCGACGGGAAAGCCTCTCACTTGTCAGCCCCGGGGATGAAGCTAGTTACCGGGGAACGCCTTCAGGTCGGCAGGCGTCGGCGTCTGCTCGGCGGGCACCGGAATCGCCCGGTGCAGCGGGTCTGCCCGCGGCTCGTCATCGGAGCGGCGCCGCCGCGATCGCTCCTTCTTTGGCGTCGGTGTTTCGCCGGCCGGCTCCGCCGCCGTCTTGGTCGCCGGGACGTTCGCAGGCGGCGCAGGCGGCGGAACAACGGGCGCAGCCGTCGTTCCCAAGGCCGCCGCCGGTTTGACCGCCTCCGCTTTCGCCGCCGTCGCCGCGCTCTGATCCGATGCGCCCGGCGTGGTCGTCGCCGGCTTCAGCGCGAACACCGCTCCGGCGATCGCGAGCGCCACGCCGCCCACGACCGCCGCGATCACCGCCGTCTTGCGGCCTCCGCCCGGAACCACGTCGGCTTGCCCCAGGCGCCCCGGCCGCTCGTCTTCGAACGTGCCCGTTCCCGACACGGCGATCGCCGTGCGCGACTCGCGGTTCTCCTCGTTCAGCGTCGCCAGCGTCGGGTACTTGAGGCTGGCCTTCGGCACGCGCGGCGGGACGAAAACCTGCGACGGTTCGAACGCCAGATCGCCCGCCGCGCCCAGCGCGCGATAGAGCGCGTCCATGTCCGGGAAGCGCTTGTCGCGATCCTTCTCCATCGCGCGCAGGCAGATCGCCTCCACCTCGGGCGTGATCTCCATATCGGGCCGGCGCTTGCGCGGCGCGATGGGCTGCTCCAGCAGGTGCTTCGTCAGGATGCCCATGAAGTTGTCCGCCGTGAACGGAACCTGCCCTGTGAGCATGTGGTACATGATGCAGCCGACCGCGTAGACGTCGACGCGGTGATCGGGCGGGCTGCCCTGCGCCTGCTCGGGCGACATGTACTCGGGCGTCCCGAAGATCATCCCGGTCTGCGTCAGCGCCGGACCGCCGGCGTCGTCGTTGACGATCTTCGCGATTCCGAAATCCAGCACCTTCACGAAGTCGGGACGTCCCTCGCGCTGGATGAGGTAGACGTTCTCCGGCTTCATGTCGCGGTGAATGATCCCGTTGCCGTGCGCGGCACGCAGGCCCTTCGCGATCTGCATCAGGATCGGCCGCGCACGATCCCAGTGCAGCGCGCCGGTTTTCTTGAGGAGCTTCCCGAGGTCCTGGCCGTCGAGATACTCCATCGCGATGAACACCAGCCCGTCGGGCGACTGCCCGAAGTCCGAGATGTCGATGACGTTCTCGTGGCCGATGCGCGACGCGCTCTTCGCCTCCTGCAGAAAGCGGGCGATGAGATCGGGCCGCCGCGTCAGATCCTGGAACAGGATCTTGAGCGCGATCTTCTTTTCGATCAGCGCGTGCTCGGCCTGATAGACGGCGACCATCCCACCCTCGCCCACCTTGCGGACGATGCGGTACCGGTCCGCGAGCACCTTGCCGATCAGCGGGTCGTCAGTCGGTGGGCTTGGATCGCCGACGGGCATACGTCCCTGAATCTAACACGGACGGGCATCACCCCTCCATCGCCGCGGCGAGGTCGTCGTAGGCGTCGGAGACCGCGAAACGAAGCAGAGCCAGCGCTTCGGGCTGGGCGGCGATCGGCGACAGCGTGAGGGTCGGTTCGCGCGTCCCGGAAGCCGCCAGGATCACCGACAGCGCGGCCGGCAGGTCAGCCGACGCGAGCAACCCGGCTGCGTTGGCGCCGTCGCGCACCGCGGCGTGGAGGGCGACCACGTCGAACGGCCCGGCGCTCTCGATCGCGAACGCCGAAGCAGCCGGCTTGACCCGGCGCGGGATCAGCCGCGCTGCCCGCGCCGCCTCTGCGTCGACGAGCGCGTCGCGGACCGCCGCGTGGAGGAAATCCGGCACGAACTGGCGGATGATCCCGACCAGCAGCGCCGCTGCCTCCTCGGTCGGGACGGCGAGCAGCGCATCCAGGTTCGTGCCCGCCAGCCGCAGCGTCCGCGCCGCGGCGAACCGGACCGCGCCCGGACCCATCGCCACGATCGGTGCACCGACGACGATCCCGGCGGGCGAGCCCGGCTCGGCACGCAACGCCACCGCGCCCGCGGCGCCGGCCGGCTTGATGAAGAGCTCGAAGTCGCCCGCGCCGAGCTCGGCCGCCACGCCGTCGAACAGCGGCCGCGGTCCCTCGCCGCGACCGGCGCGCTCGGCGCGCGACACCCCCTGTCGCCCGAGCGCCTGCGCCAGCTCGCTGCCGCCGGGGCGCATGTGCGGGCCGACGATCCGCATCAGCTGGCGGATTCCGGGCGGCAACCCGGGTGGAAACGAGCGTTCGTCGATCTCCGGACGGCGCAGGGCGGCCAGCGATCGCCCGGGGCGCGCCGGCCGGTCGGGCTTCGTACCGGGTGCGGCGATGAGAACGGCCACCAGATCGGAGACGGCGGCGGCCGCGCGCGGCTTCTCGCGCAACAACAACAGCGCCACCAGCGCGCGCAACGACTCGATGCTCAGCTCGCCGCGCTCGACGTCGTGGCGAAGCAATCCCACTGCGTGATCGAGCAGCGCCCGCCGCCCGGCCGCGTCGCGCGAGCGGTCGAGCAGCTGCGCCAGCGCGGTCACCGCCGCGACGTTGCGCGGATCGCCGTCGACCGCGCGCCGCAGCTCGGTGCCGGCGCGCCGCAAGTCGCCGGCGCGCATCAGCAGCTCGCCCAGCCGCACGCGATAGGCGGTGCGCTTCTTCGCGTCCGGTTCGGTCGCGACAAGCCGTTCGGTGACCGGCAGCGCCTGCTTGGTGTCGCCCTCCTCCATGTAGAGCTCGGACAGCGCCCGCAGCGCGTCGCGGTTGTCTGCCTCGATGCCGCGCACGCGCTCGTAGGCCGCGATCGCCCGGTGCGCATCCGGAACGCGCTCGCGGTAGATGTGGCCGAGGCGCAGGAAGCTCTCGCGCAGCGCCGCCGGATCGCGTTCGACCGCCGTGCGCCGCAGGTAGATCTCGCCGGCCTCGCTCCAGGCCTGCTCGTCCCAGAGCAGATCCGACAAGCGCGCCAGCGCCCGCGGGTGTTCGGGCTGCTTGTGCAGGATCGCGTCCAGCTCCGCGCGCGCGCCGGCGCGGTCCGCGAGCCCGCCGGACTGCAGCTCCGCGCGCGCGAGCCGCAGCGACGTCACCTCGAACGGATTCGCCGCCACCGCGATCCGCGACGCCAGCGCTTCCGAGAGGGCGGTCGTGTCGCCGGCTTCGCTGAGCAGCGTGCGCAACTGCTCGAAGGCGGCCTCGTGACCGGGATCGATCGCGAGCACCGCGCGCAGCAGCGCGATCGCCCGACGCCGGTGCGGCACCCCGCCCTCCTCGCCGCGCGCCGCTTCCTCGGCCAGCGCGGCGGCCAGCAGCAGCGTGTGCACCCGGTGCTCGGGTACGCCCAGGCAGGCCGCCTCCGCCTCGGTCGCGTCGACCGCCATCGCGAGATCGCCGCGGCGGGCGGCGTCGCGGCGGATCGCCTGCGCCGCGGGCAGGCAGCTCGGATCGACGGCCAGAGCCGCGCGCCAGTGCTCCGTCGCGCTGGCGCGGTCGCCCGCGTCGTCGGCCAGCCGCGCGCGCATCGAGTCGACGACGGCGAGCGCGAGCTTCGCCTGATCGTGCGTGAACCGCGCCGCCGCCAGCTCCAGCGCGGCGACGCGCAGCTCCGGCTTGCCGTCGCCTTCGGCGATGCGCGCCAGCGTCGACACCGAGACCGCGTCGGGATCGCCGCCCGCCGCCGCCAGCGCGGCAGCCTCCAGCGCCGCCGCGGCCGCCGCGCTCCCGCGCCCTTCCGCAAGCAGCGCCGCCGCGTGCAGCGTCGCCGGGCCGGCGGCGCCCTCGTGAGGCGGGCTGTCGCGCAGCGACGCCACGGCGTCGTCCCAGTTGCCGCCGCGCGCGGCATCGAACACGTCGGTCACCGCGGTGGAGGCGGCCGCGGCCGCCGCGTCCACGGGCCCCGCCAGCAAGCCGGGCGGCAGCCCCTGCGCGTCGTCCTGGCCCGCTTGCTCCGCCCCCGGTTCGTGCGCGCGTGCGAGCCGCGCCAGCCCGCGCCGCGCGTCGGCGGCGAAACGTCCTCCGACCAGCGCGCGGTACGCGGCGGGCGCGCGGCTGTCGTCGCGCGCTGCGAGCGCCTCGGCGACGACCAGCGCCAGGCCGGCGTCCGCCTCGTCGACAGCCGCCGTCGTCGTCTGCGACGAGTCCGCGCTGTTCGCAATTCGTTCGGCGATCGCTTCGGCGCGCTCCGCCGCTCCGAGACGCTCGGCCGCGCGCACCAGCGCACGTCGCGCCAGCCGATCGGCGGGCAGCGCCGCGACCAGCTCGGACGCGCGCGCGATCGACGCGCGATCGTCGGTGTCGAGCGCCGCGGTCTCGCTCGCCGCCAGCCGGTAGAGCCGCGCGATCGGTGCGGCCGACGCAGCTGCAACGTCGCCCGCGCGCCAGAGCGCCTGACCCGCGGCCGCAGGCGCGACCGCCGCGTCCAGGAGCAACAGCGGGAGCACCACCGGATCGTCGGGCACGTCCGCCAGCGCCCGCTCGAGGACGCGCGCGCGCGCCTTGCTGTCGACCGTGAGGTCCACCAGCTCCGCCCGCCGCGGGGCCAGCGATGCCGCGCGGTGGGGATCGGCGCCGGCCGCCGCGGCGGTCAGCATCGACAGCAGCGCGCCCGCGTCGCCGGCGCGCTCGGCGAGCCGCGCGCGCGCCTCCAGCTCGAAAGGATGCGTCACGGGCGCGTCGGGGCTCTCGGCCAGCTTCGCCTGCAGAGACTCGAACGCCTTCTCGGGCTCGCCGAGCGCGAGGTGCGACAACGCGCAGACGCGCAGCCCGGGCGCGAGCGCGCTGGGTCCCCACATCTCCGCGCCGTACGCCAGCGTCGCGGCCGCGTCGGCCTGCCGCCCCGCGCGCGCGTCGGACGCCGCCACCGACCAGAACAGGGCCGAGCCGGGCGCCGCCTCGATCGCCGTCTGCAGCGCGGCCCGCCCCGCCAGCGGATCCGCCCCGCCCGACGCCGCCTCCCGCGCCGCGGCGAGCGCGAGCGCTGCTTCGGCGCGGCGCCCGGGATCGCTGCGCAGCCACAAATCGAGCGCCGTCGCCTGCTCGCCCGGTTCCTTCACGTCGGCGGCGATCTGCTGCGCCAGCAGGCCCAGCGGGATGGCGTCCGCGTTCTCGGCGATCACACGCCCCATCAGCGCGAGCGCCGCAGCGGGCTCGCCACGTCGCGCGAGGTTGCCCGCCTCGATCCAGTTGAGGACCACCGTACCGGCGGCGCCCGTGATCGCGCCGCGCAGGCGCTCGAGGCTGGCGGGATCCAGCGGCGCGCCCGACGCGGCTTCCTGATCGATGCGATCGCGCGCCGCCGCCGCCGTCACCGGCGCCAGGCCCTCACGCAGCGCGGCCGCCCGCGCCTTGTCCCCGGCCTTGGCGGCCAGACCCGCGCGCCAGCGCGCGAGCGCGGTCGAGAGGACGCTCTCCGGACCGGGACCCGCCGCCAGATCGTCGATCAGCGGCAGCGCCTTGCGTTCATCGGCGCGCGCGGCGTCGCGCAGCCGCGCCGGCAACGACGGCGGCGCGTAGGGATCCAGCTTCGCGGCCTCGACGCGTTCGCCGACCGCCGCCAACCGATCGCGGGCCGCCTCGCGGCAGCGCCCGGCGTGATCGAGAAGCGCGGCGCCGAGCGCCCCGCCCATCGCCCGGCCCGCGTCGGCCAGCGCGTTCGCGACGTCGCCGGGACCGCCCGCGCGCAGCGCCTCCTCGGCCTGCGCGAGCGCGCGCGCCGGTCCGGCTGGGATCGCTTGCCGCGCGACCGGCGGCAGCTTGCCGCCGCGAGCGAGCGTCCACTCCGCCGTCAGCCCGCCGTAGAACGCACGCTCGTCGGCGTTGTTGATCGCGGTCGCCATGCGCGCCCACAGCGCGTGCGCGTCGTCGAAGTCGCCGCGCCGCTCGGCCAGGCGCGCCCGCACCCGCAGCGCCTCCGGTGCGCTCGGATCGTGCTGCAGCGCCTCGTCGCAGACGCGTTCGGCCTGGTCGATGTCGCCGGCCTGCTCCAAAGCGCGCGCGGCGGCCAGCAGCAGCTGCGCCGCCACCACGGGATCTTCGGTGAGCGCGCTCTCCGTGCGATAGCGGCGCGCCTCGACAGCCCACTCCTCCGCCGGCGGCCACGCCGTCGGCGCATCGTCGGTGACTGTGACGACGGCCTGGATCCCCGCTTGCCACATGTCCGGGTACATCTCGGGCAGCGGCTCGGCGATCGTGGGGATGCCCTGGTCGATACCGAGTTCGGTGTCCTCGTCCCTGAAGACGTCGTCGAGCGCGACCGAATCGTTCTCGTCGTCGCTCTCCGGCAACGGACCGACGCCCGAGGGCGCGGTGGGCGTCTCGACGAAGATCTCGGCGTCGTCCAGCGTCGGATCCCAGTCCGACCCGGGTGGCTTGCGCGGCCCGGCCATCAGCCCGCCCCCCTGCGCAGGTGCGCATACTGCTCGCCGAGCGCGAAGCGAAGCAGGTCCAGCGCGGCCGGGTTCGTCGCGACCTCCGTCGCTGACGCCGCGCGATTCGCGGGGCCGGCGACAAGCGCGAGCGCGGCGGCGGCGACGTCGCCGGCGAGCATCAAGCCCAGTCGATCGGCGGTGCGCAACACGCCCTCGTGCCAGGCGGTGAAGTCGTACTTCTCGAAGTTGAAGCGCGACGCCTGCAGCATGATCGCCTTCCGCTGCTTGCGCCCGAGCGCGCGCGTGACCGTGCGCAACAGATCTTCCGAGGGCTTCGGCAGGCCGGGGGCGAGCGCGGCGCCGGCCAGCAGCGCGGCGCAGCTGAACAGCGGCGCGAGATCATCCGGACCCACGCGTTCCAGGACCGTCGCGCGCTGCGCGAGGAGGCCGAGCGCGCGTCCCACCTGGAAACGCGTCGCGAGCGAGTTCTCGCCCGCCCCGAGCAGCAACACGGGCCCGGGCTCTTCCAGCGCGGTGACGGGCGGGCTGCCGGCCTCGCGCGCGACCTGGATGTGCAGGCCCGCGAGGCCCAGCGCCGTCGCGCTGTTTTCGATCCAGGCGAAGCGCGGCTCCGCGCCGGGCGGATACGACTGGCGCTTGCCCCGCACGGCGGGCGCCGGGAACAGCTCCATCGCCGCCTCGAAGAGATTCGGCCACAGCTCGCCGATGAACCCGCCGGCGGACGGGTGCGCCACCTCGGCCCAGAAGGCGCGCGCCGCCTTGGGGACGAACGCGCGCGGGCGGCCGGCAGGCGCGGCGGTCGCGATCTGACCGCTCACGAGCTGCAGCACGCTGTCGACGGCCGCGTCCGCCTCGTCGATCGGCGCGCTCGAGCCGTGGCTGCGCGCCATGTCGAGCAGCTCGCGCAGCCGTTCCAGCCGCCGCACATCGAGGGGATCGGCGGCCAGCGCCCGCCGCACGTCCGCGACCTCGTGATCGACGGTGACCAGCGCGCCCTGCGGATCGCCCGCGGAGTCGTGGAGCGCGACGAGCGCGCGGGTCCCGTCGCCCAGCGGATCGAGCTCGGCCGCGCGCCGGAACGCCGCCGCCGCGCCCTGCGCGTCGCGCCCGAGATCGCGCAGGATCGAACCGATGCGAAGGTGCAGAGCCGCTCGCTCCGATATATCGCCGAGCCGGGGCTCCGCGGCACGCAGCGCCTCGACGGCCGCCTTCCACTCTCCCTGGCGAAGGTGCAGGTCGGACAGGCGATGGAGGGGCTTCGCGTCGCCGGGCCGGAGACCGCTGGCGCGCCTCAGCGTCTCGACCGCGCGGCCCCGATCTTTCAGCGCCTCGTAGCAGCCCGCGAGGTCGAGCCGCGCGTCGGGCGCGCGCGGGTCGTCGGACGCGACGGCAAGGAACTGCACCAGCCAGTGCGCCGCCGATTGCGGGTCGCGATCCTCGCTGGCGCCGCGGGCCAGCTGGAAAAGCGCTTCGCGGTGTTCCGGCTGAATCTTCAAGATCTCCTTGAAGTCTGCGAACGCCGCCTCCCGGTCATCCACGCGCTGTAACCGGTGCTGGCCGCGCTCGAACAGCAGCGCCACGCGCGCCGCCGGCGTCAGGGTCGCCGCCGCCAGCCGGTGCGACAGCAGCGCGTCGAACAGGATCGCCCGCCCGGGGGCGTCGAGATCGCTGCGCAGCAGCTGGTACGTGCGCACGTACGCCGTCGAATCGTTCGGCCGCAGCTCGACGCACTTCGCGAGCGAGGTGATCGCGTCGTCGATCCGCCCCGCCCGCTCGTACGCCTCGGCAGCCTCCGCCAGCAGCTCGGCCGCCTCGTCCGGATCGCGAACCACTGCGCCCAGACGGGCGAGCGCGCGGGCTTCGCCGATCGCGTCGCCACCGGCCCGCGCGACGCGCCGGATCCCCGTCCACGCCTCCAACCGTTCGGGATCGACGGCGATCACGCTGCCGTAGATCGCCAGCGCGGTCCCGAGCGCCCCGCGCCGCTCAGCGTCCATCGCCGCCTCCAGATCCAGCGCCATCCCGAACGCACCGCCGTTGCGCCGGGCCCGCGCCCGCCGCGTGTCGGGACGCCCTTCGGGCCATTCGCCCGTTGGCCCGGACGGGATGTCCGACAGCGACGAAGCCAGCGACGGCAGGCGCGCTGCCTCCCAGGCCTGCCGCGCCACCGCGTCGGCGGCCTCCGGTCCGGCGAGGCGGGCGCGCGCCGCCGCGCGCGCGAGCAGATCCGCCTTCCAGGGTGCGTCGGTGTCCGCGAAGGACGCGGCCGAATCGTGCCCGGCCAGCAACGCCATCTCGATCAACGCCTCGCCGACCGCGGCGTGCTCACCGAGCTTGGCCGCCGCCAGCAGCCGGAGCACCGCGATCTCGGCGCGCTCGCGCGGCGGCGACTCCGCGGTCGCGGTGGCGGCCGTGTCCTCGACGTCGGGCTGGCCGGCGGCGACGCGCAGCAACGCGGCCTCGCGCGCCGTTGCCGCCGCCAGCGCGGCATCCTCGGGCGCGGCGGTCGCCAGCGCGAGCAACGCATCGGCGAGGGCCTGCGGTCCCGCCATCGTGTCGGCCGCGGCGATACGGAACAATGCCAGCGCGGCGTCGACCGCGGGCGGTCCGGTGCCGACGGCCGCCAGCGCGCGCCGGAACGCCGCCGCGGCGCCGTGGGGATCGCCGGCGCGCACCAGCGCCTCGCCGTGCGCGAAGCGAACGAACGCCTCGTCGCCCAGGACGTCGTCCGACGCCCGCGTCTCCTCGGACAGGATCGCGACCTCGAGGATCGCCTCGCCCGATCGCCGCGCCAGCTCGTAGCTCCACGCGCGCGCGAGTGGATCGCCCTCCGAGCGCAACGGCGTCAGCGCCGCGAGCGCCTCCGCGAACCGACCGTCGGCCTCGTAGTGGTGCGCGAGGCGAAAGCGGAGCGCGCGCACCGCCTCGGCGGGCGCGTCCTGCTCCGCGGCCGCCAGCTCCTTCGCCACCAGCTCGGCGCGCGCGGTGGCGGTGGGCAGGATGCCCTCCAGCGCCGACGCCGCGAGCCCGCTCGCGTCGTCGGTCACCAGCTCGGCGAGCAGGTCCTCGCCGCGGCGGTGCTGATCCGGGTTCGGCGCGCCGATCAACGCGCGCCCGGCCTCGACCCGCAGCGCGATCGTCACCGCGGGATCGCCCGCGACTTCCGAGAGCGCCAGCAAGTTGTCGACCGGCTTCGTGATGTCGGCGCGGCCCGGGCGGGACATCTGGATGTCCGCCAGCCGCACGCGCCGCGTGACGTCCTTGGGCGTCAGCTCGACGAGCCGGCGCTGATACTCGGCCGCCTTCTCCGGCTGGCCGAGCTCGTCCGCGTAAATCGATACGACCTTCTCGCGCGCCCAAACCTCGAACATCGTCGACACGTCGGCCGCCCAGGTCAGCGTCTTCTCGAGCAGCACCGCGGCCTCGGCGCCGCGGCCGTCCGACACCAGCATGTCGATCAGAGCGTGGGCAGCGGGTGCGTGGGTCGGCACCCGATCGAGCGCGCGCTGGAAGAGCGCCTCCGCCGCCGCCGGATCCGCGAGCTGCCATCGTTTGATCGCGCCCGCCGCGACAAGCGCGTCGGCCGCCGACGCCGCCTCGCCCGGGCCCTTGCCGGCGGCGTATTCGGCCTCGGCGAGGAAGCCGTCGTGCAGCGCCGATGCGTCCCGCGCTCGGATCGCGAGAACCAGCTCCAGCGCGCGCAGATCGGCGCGCGCGCCGCGCCGTTCGCGAACGCGCGGAATCGAGAGGCTGGCAGCCGCGGCGGCGTCCCGGCCGCCGCGAATCGCGGTCTCCGCGTGGAGCAACGCGAGATCGACGGCGTCGTCGTCGCTGGCCGCCTGCGCGATCAGGTCGGGGATCAGCGCGTCGGCGGCGGCGGCGCCCGAAAGCGTCTCCAGGAGCTGCAAGCGATCGACCGCGACGACGGGATGCGCGGGATCGAGGCGCGCCGCCTCCTCCAGCGACGCGAGCGCCTCCGCCGGCGCCGCCAGACGCGCGACCTGCTGATGCGCGCGCTCGCGCCAGAGCGCGACCGCCAAGTCACGATCGACCGGCGCCGCCCGGCCCGCGATCTCCGCGAGCGCGCGCGCCGCGACGTCGGGCGGCGCATCGGCGCCCGTCAGCGCCTCCAGCTCGCGCAGCACCGTCGCGATCGGCAGCGCCGGGTCGCCACGACCCAGCTCGGCGGTCAGCACGGCGAGCGCGCGCGCCGCGACGTCAGCGCCGACCGCGATGTCTGTCGACTGCCGCCAGGCGCGCGCTTCCTCGATCGCGAGCGCGGCGCGACGTGCGCCGTCCGCCCGGCGCGCCAGGCCGCCGAGCGCCGCCGCAACCACCGCCGTCTCCTGCCGACGCGCCCCGGCGATCAGCAGCGCGAGCAACGCGCCGACGTGATTGGGCTCGACGGCGAGCGCGGCCTCGTAGCTGCCGACCGCGTCGGCGTCGCGCTGCAGGCGATCCTCCAGCAAGCGCCCGCGCTCCACCAGCAGGTCGGCGCGCGTGCGCGCGACGCGCGCATCGCCGGGCACCGCGCCCGCAGCGTCGGCCGCCGTCTGGTACGCGTCCGCCAGCTCCTGCGACTCTCCGGCCCGCGTCAGCAGCCGGCGCAAACCCCACAACGCGACAGGCAGCGCGGGATCGGCGGCGAACGCATCTCGCGCGGCCGCGAGCGCTCGGTCGCTGTCTCCCTCCACTTCCAGCAGCCGCGCGACCTCGAGGAGCAGGACCGCGCGTCGCGACGGCTCGACCGCGGCGGGCGCCTCGCTTTCGAACAGGGCGCGATCGGCGAGTGCGTCGGATTCCGCGGCCTCCGCGATCGGCTGCCGAACCTCGACCAGGTCGGTCAGCTCGACCTCTGCGTCCGTGGGTGCGGCGGACTCGGCCGCGGGCGCAGCGGCCGGCAGCGGCGGACGCGCGAGGGCGGGCGGCACGCTCGGCGGAACCGGAACGGGCGGTGCGCGGGGCGGAACGGGCGCCTGCGCAGCCGGCGCCTCGCCGGGCAGCTCCTCGAGCTCTATCTCGACAAGCTCGTCGTCGTCGCCGTCGCCGTCGGGTCCCGATCCCATGCCGTGCTGGCCGACGAGCATTATCGCTACCCGTGGATCATCGTGTCAATTGAGTAACCGCCCCGCGACGGTCGAGCCGTGCCGAGCGCGCCGGGCGGCCCACGCGTGAATGGACAGGGCCCCGCAAGCACAGGCATGATTTGGCCCGAGGCGCTCTCTGCCGAACCTTCTCGTTCCCATCGATCTCCAAGACGGCGTACCGACCGGTCCGTCGCTGTGGGCGCTTTCCGAGGGACGACGAGTTGCGCACGTCGCCGGCGTGACCGTGTACGCGATCGTGCTGACCGACCGCCATCTCGACGAGAAGGTCGCCGTTCGGCTCGGGCGTGCCGGAGCCGACAAGGTGCTCGCCTGCGAGGGCCCGGGCCTCGGCGCGCCGCCGCTCGACGTCACGCACGGCGCGGCGCTCTACGCGGCCGTCGAGCGCATCCCGCCGTTGCTGGTGCTCTTCCCCGCGGGCGGAGCCGGCCCGCAGCTCGGCCCCGGCCTCGCGTCGCGCCTCGGCGGCGCGTTCGCCGCCAGCGCGGATCTCGAGGTCGGTGAGGCGGCGACGCCGCTCGCCGACGGCATCGGCCGCATCTTCGTGCGCCGGTGGCGCGCCGATCGCTCCTCGTATCGCCGGCTCGATCCCGTCGAGCTGGAACGCCCGATCGTCGCGATCCTTCCCGCCGGGGGAACGTTCGTCGAGCGAGGCGCCGCGGAGGTCGAGGTGGAGGTGATCAGCTGCGCCGCGCCCGCGAAGGTCGGCGTCACCGAGCTCTCGTCGGAGCCCGACGACTACGCGGCGGCGGCCGTCGCGTCGACGCTGGTCGTCGTCGACCCCGCGCTGGGCGCCGCGGTCGTCGCGAAGCTCGCCGCGGCCGCTCCGGCCGGCGTCACCGTCGTCGACGCCGTGGCGGCGGCGCCCGCGCTGGCGGCGTCCGTTCCACGCGTCCTGATCGCCGTCGGTGGCAGCGTTCCTGCGATCGCGGGAACGCCGCGCAGCCGCGTCGCGGCGGTCGTCGAGTCGCAGCCGCGGCGCGCGCCGCGCGTGCCCGCCGACGTCATGCTGCGCGTGCCCGCAGATGGTTCGGTCGAGGCGCTGATCGACGAGCTGGCGGCGAGCCTGCCGGCGCTCGCCGGCGACGGAAAGGCGCAGACGCCGTCGTGAACATCGTCGTCTGTCTGCACGCGCCGCCGCCCGATCCGGAAGGATCGGGACTGGGCCGCGACGACACCCACGCGCTGGCGCAGGCGCTCGCGCTGGCCGACGCGCACCAGCACCGCGTGACCGCCGTGCTCGCCGGCACCTCGCACGAATCGGGACCGCTGCAACGCGCGCTGATCGCGGGCGCGGCGCGCGCCGTCCGGATCGGCGGCGAGGATTACGCGAGCGTCGACTTTCACACCCTCGGTCAGGCGCTGGCGTCCGGCATCAAGCGAATCGGCGCGGACCTCGTGCTGACGGGCGCACGTTCGGACGACGAGGGCCTGGGCGCCGTACCGGCCGCGACCGCGCGCAACCTCGGCTTCCCGTTCATCTCCGCGGTGGAAGAGCTGAGCGCCGCCGGTCCGCGCGCCGTCGAGATCGTGGTGCGCGGAGGCGGCCGCAAGCGCCGCCTCCGGGTGGAGCTGCCCGCCGTGCTGGCGATCGTCGCGGGCCCGCGCGGCTCCGCGCTGGCCTCCGATCGCACCGCGAACCCGAGCGAGGTCGAACTGCTGACGCTCGCCGATCCGGAGACGACCGTCGTTCGCCGGCGCACCGAGCTGCTCGGGAAACCCGAGCCCGCGTCGCGTGGCGCCGAGGAGGTCAAGACGGCCTCCGCGCTCGTGGCGGCGCTGACGCGGCGCTGACCTAGCCCACCGGCTTCTTTTTCAATTCCGCGGCGATCTCCGGCACCAGCGCCTCCAGCTTCTCGCGCTCGTTCAAGCTCGGATCGTCGAGAACACGTTCCAGCAGCTTCTCCAGCACCTCGCCGACGATGCGGCTGGGAGGTACGCCGAGGACGCGCATGACGTCGCCGCCGTGGATCGCCAGGTCCTTCACCTTCATGACCGCGTCCTCGGCGGCCACCGACGCGACGCGCGCGCGCAGCTCGCCGAGCTCCGTCTCGGGATCCTCGCCGAAGCCCCGCCCCGTTACGTCGCCCGCGCGCAGCGCGAACAGATCGTCGAGAGCCTCATGGCCGCCGACGCGCCGGACGAACCGGCGCACCGTCCCGTCGGTCCAGTCGGGCTGGTAGAAGAACATGTGGTTGCGGACGATGCCGACCACGCGCTCACGCTCCGCGTTCGCCAGCTTGAGGCGCCTGCCGATCTCGTCGGCCATCTGCGCGCCGACGTATTCGTGCTGGAAGAAGCTGTATTCGCCGGGCGCGCCCTCGCGCGGCTGGCGCGCGCGTGGTTTGCCCACGTCGTGCAGCAGCGCGCCCAGCCGGCGGATCGGATCGCCCTGCGTGTCGTCGACGACGTGCATCGTGTGCTCGAAGACGTCGTGCTTGTGGAACCGGTTCTGCGTGCAGCCGACGCCCTCGAGCAGCTCGGGAATCACCTCGCCCATCAGCCCGGTGTCGCGCATCAGGATCAGCCCGCGCGACGGCTGCGGCGCGCCCAGCATCTTCAGCAGCTCGTCGCGGATCCGCTCTGCCGACACCTTGCGAAACACGTCCAGCGTCGGCGCAATCGCCGTCTTCGTCGGAGGATCGATGTCGAACCGCAGCTGCGCGGCCTGCCGCACGGCGCGCATCGGCCGCAGGCCATCCTCGCGAAACCGTTCGATCGGATCGCCCACCGCACGAATCAGCCCCTGCGACAGATCGCCGCGGCCGTTGAACGGATCGCTCACGGCGTCCGCGAGCGGATCGTAGGCGACCGCGTTCATCGTGAAATCGCGCCGCGCGAGATCGTCCGCCAGCGATTTGACGTACGTCACCGTCGACGGGCGCCGCCCGTCCAGGTAGGCGCCCTCGCCCCGGAACGTCGTCACCTCGACGTGGCGCGGGGGCGCGGTTTCGGTCAGGACGGTGACCGTCCCGTGCTTGAGACCCGTCGGGATCGCGAACGTCTTGCCGAACAGCTCGACGACCGCTTCGGGGACGGCGTCGGTCGCGACGTCGAAATCGGCCGGCACGCGCCCGAGCAGCATGTCGCGCACGCCGCCCCCGACCAGGTGGGCCTCGTGCCCCGCCGCGCGAAGCTTCTTGCACACCGCCAGCACGTCGGGCGGCACCTTCTCGCGCATCGGCGTGGTCGCCGCGCTCACGGCTTCACCTCGCGCTCGATCGCCTCGAGCGCCGCCGCCGCCGCGCCCTGCTCCGCCTCCTTCTTCGAGCGACCGACCGCGCGCCCGTAGGGGCGGCCCGCGAGCGTCAGCGCGACCTCGAAGCGCTTGTCGTGATCGGGACCTTCCTCGGCGACGACCTCGTAGACCGGCGCTGTCTGCCAGAGCGCCTGGGCGCGCTCCTGCAAGCGGGACTTGTAGTCGAGCCGCGCGTGCTGGTCGACGTCCGCGATCCGACCTTCGAACAAACGCGAAGCGACCGCGGCCACCGTATCGAATCCCGCGTCGGTGTAGATCGCGCCCATCAGCGCTTCCAGCGCGTTCGCGAGGATCGACGGACGCCCCCGGCCGCCGGTGCGCTCCTCGCCTTTACCGAGGAGGATGAAGCGGCCGAGATCCAGCGCCAGCGCGACCTGCGCCAGACCCGGTTCGCTGACCAGCGCGGCGCGGGCGCGCGACAGATCGCCCTCGCGGCGGTCAGGAAAGCGACGCATCAGGAGATCGCTGACGACCAGATCCAGCACCGCGTCGCCCAGGAACTCCAGGCGCTCGTTGTCGCTGCGTTCCGGCTGCCCCGCCTCGTTCAGCCAGGACGTGTGCGTCAGGGCGGTCTCGAACAGCGCCGCGTCGCGGAACGAATACCCGAGTCGGGCCTCCAGCTCCGCGCGGCGGGTGTCTGTGTCGTCTGGACGCATCGTGACCGGGGATCTTAGCCCGACATGCTGGTACTATCGGGGCCATGTCCGAAGCAACCAATCTTTGCTGCGTGAAATGCAATTCGATCCTCGACCGGGCGATCTTCCAGGGCCTCGAAGTGGACCTCTGCCCGAAGTGCGGCGGTTTTTGGTTGGATCGCGGCGAGATCACGCGCGCAGTGAAGTTGCCCGAGGCGGAGTTGACGCGCCTGCGCGGGTTGCTG
>DATMZL010001106.1:0-4838 GCA_035607075.1 Polyangia bacterium | reverse complement strand
CGGGAACGCGGTCGCGGGCGCGGCGTCGCCGTCGCGCAGCCGCACCTCGACGTGGCGCGCGCGCTCGCCGCGCACGACGAAGCGAAGGCTGTCGCCCGCGTGCAGGACCGTCGCCGGGCGCACGACGTCCTCGACGCCGCCGCGGTTGAAGTGGACCTCCAACCCCGCCGCCTTCGTGCGCGACGCCCCGCGAACGCCGACGTACGGCGCTGGATCGCGCAGCGGATCCGGCACGTGCGGGCGCCCGACAAGGAACGCCAGCCCGACCAGCGCCGCGAGGATGGCCGTCAGGATCAGCGCGCGCTTCAACGAGCCGCTCGCGCCTGGCGCTAGCCGGTGCTGCCAGTGCGACCGAGCGGCAGGACCTGATCGACGTTGACGTGCGGCCGCGGGATGATGTGCACGGCGACCATCTCGCCGACGCGCTCGGCGGCGCGCTGCCCCGCCTCGGTGGCCGCCTTCACCGCCGCGACGTCGCCGCGCACGATGGCGGTCACGAACCCACCGCCGATCTTTTCGTAGCCGACGAGCTCGACCTTCGCCGCCTTCACCATGGCGTCGGCCGCCTCGACCATCGCGGTGAACCCTTTGGTTTCGATCATTCCGAGCGCGTCAGCCATGTTTGATCCTCTTCTTGGGTCTCGCTGTATCCGGTTTTTATTCTTCTCGCAACCCTGAAGGGTTCCGAACCTCCCGCGACGGGCTCGGCCGGGCAAAGCCCGGCCTCCCCCACGCGATCACCGATCAACGAACTTTTCGCCAACACGTCCCGACAAGCTGTCGATGGCCGCCGTCGCCGCCTTCGCCGCCGCGTCGATCTCCGCCTCGGGCCCCGACAGCCACAGCCGCCCGAACGCGCCGTACGGCTGGATCTGCACCAGCGACACGTGCGCCGCCTTCTCGGCCTCGTTCGCGGCGAACGCGACGTAGCCCGCCGGATCCGTCTCGAGCAAGAACAGCGACTGCCCCGGCAAGATCATCATCCCCTGCGAGTTCCGGTTGATGATCTGCGCCTGGTACGCCTCGATCGCCCGGATGATCTGGTTCGTGACGACCGCCGGCTTGATGCGGTCTTCTTCTTTGACTTCGAGGTGCCGCAGGATTGCCGCGCCGGCGTCGCGTACATCGCCCTGATCGTCGGCGTGGACCTCCAGCAAACCATAGGCGCGCTCGACGATCTGGATGGCGGGCACCACGCGCGTCGCCTTCAGCGCGACGTCCGTGACCCGGTTGATCGCGATCCCGGGCGCGATCTCGACGAACAGCGACGCCTGCCCCGGCACGGGCAAAAACCCGCGCGCCGTCTTCCCCATGAAGCTCGCCAGCTGCGGCTGCAGAGCATCCAGGAACGTGTAGCAACGTAGCGTGACTGTGCCGGCCACCGGGGAAAGTTACAGCCGCCGCGCACGCGGGACAAGCGGCTCAGGTGGCGGAGCGCACGACGACGCCCATCTGCTGCCCGGACTCGCGATCGCGTCGATACGAGAAGAAGCGGGCGCGATCGTGGGCGGTGCAGTCGGCGCCGGTGTCGATCGCGTCGGCGGCGACGCCGGCACGTTCCAGCAGGACGCGGTTCGCGGCCTTCAGATCGACGTGCCACTTGCCGGCCACGCCGCGCGGCGACTGTCTGATGACGTCGCTGCTCGCGGCGGTGCCCAGCGCCGCCTCGAATTCCCGCACGACCTCCGCGCCGACCTCGAAGCAGCACGCACCGATCGCGGGGCCGAGAACGACGCGCAGATCGTCGGGCCGCGCGCCCAGCTGGTCGACCAGCGCGCGCACGACGGCCGGCAACACGCCGGCGACGGTGCCGCGCCAGCCCGCGTGCGCGGCGCCGACGGCGCCCGTGCGCGGGTCGACGATCAGCGCCGGGATGCAGTCCGCGACGAACACGCCCACCGCGACGCCCGTATCGTCGGTGATCAATGCGTCCGCCTCGACGCGCGCCACCGCCGCGGGATCGTCGCCGGCGCTCACGCGCACGACCGCCGCGCCGTGGACCTGGCGCGCGACGTAGAGCGGACCGGCCACGCCGACGGCACGCAGCAGCCGGCGGCGGTTCTCCGCGACGTTCGCCGCGGCGTCGCCCCAGCGCGCGCCCAGGTTCAGCGTGTCGAACGGCGCCGCGCTGACGCCGCCCGCGCGCGTCGAGAACCCGTGCGCGAAAGGCGGCGCGATCAGACGCGACCGCACCAGCGGCACGTCCCCGCCGGTCCCAGCCTGTTCGTCGTCGATTCCGCGCATCGCCATTTCTCCCGCAAGCTTACATCCAGAAAATAGCCGCACCCCCTCGCTGCGCTCGGGAGCGGCTAGCCTAGCGCGCGCAACGCCGTCAGCGCCGCCTGTATGTCGGCGGGCAGCTCCGACGCGAACGACAGCTTCTCGCCGGTCGCGGGGTGCACGAACGCCAGCGTGCGCGCGTGCAGCGCCTGCCGCCCGAGCGCGTCCGCGATCGCCCGCACCGCCGGATCGCGCGCCGGCCGCCCGTACGTCTTGTCGGCCAGCAACGGGCAGCCGAGCGCCGACAGGTGCACGCGCACCTGGTGCGTGCGCCCCGTCTCGAGGCGCGCCTCGATGCGCGCCGCGCCCTCGAACCGCTCCAGCACGCGCCAGTTCGTGATCGCGCGCTTGCCCGTGCGCACGCGGCTGGAGAACTTCTTGCGCGCGTTCGGATCGCGCCCGTACAGCGTGTCGATGCGCCCGCCCGGACCGGGCGGCTTGCCCGCAACGAGCGCGTCGTAGACGCGTTCGATCGTATGCGCCTTGAAGGCGGCCGCCAGCGCCGCCATCGTCGAGTCGTCCTTCGCGACGACCAGCAAGCCCGACGTGTCCTTGTCGATGCGGTGGACGATCCCCGGCCGCAGCTCGCCGCCGATGCCCCGCAGATCGCTCACGTGCGCGAGCAACGCGTTGACCAGCGTGCCCGCTTCGTGCCCCGGCGCCGGGTGCACGACCAGCCCGGCCGGCTTGTCTATCACGACCAGCCAGCGATCCTCGTGGACGATCGTCAAGGAGATCGGCTCGGCGGCGATCGTCGTCGGCACGGGCGGCGGCGGCGTCCACACGACGACGTCCCCGCGCCGCAGCTTCCGCGACGGCGTGCCCGCCGCGCCGTTCACGGTCACGGCCGCCTCGCCGATCTGGCGCGCGAGCTGCGACCGCGACACCTCGCTCACGTTCTGCGCCAGGAACGAATCCAGCCGCTGGCCAGCCGCGTCCGCGGCAACCACGAACCGCCGCGACGCAATCGGTGCGGACGCCGTCGGTGCGGGCGCGTCGGGCGTTACCAGATCCTCGACCGGACGTGCGCGCGCGACTTCATCAGCATGTCGACCAGCGCGCGATCGTAGATCCCCATGTTGAAGATCTCGGGGGTCACGCGGCTCTTGTAGAGCGCCCGCCCCTCGTCGATCTCCTCGCGCATCACATCGAACAGCGTGTCCTTCTCGATCCCCTCGATCAGCTTTTTCTCGTGATACAGGGAGAGGTCGGACGCGATCGCGCGCGCCAGCTGTCGCGCACGCTCGGGTCGGTCGATGAGCGCCATGGCCCGATTGTAACGAAGAAAACCCTAGAGCGGAATGCGGCCGCCCAGGCTGTTCACGGGCAGCGGCGACGTCACACGGATGCCGATGCGGCCTTCGGGCGTGACGTAAACGATCTCGCCTTCGACCTTGATCGGCAGCTGACCTTGGCGCGGCAGCTCCAGCTCGACGTGCTGGCCGGGGAACGCGTCCGCGAGCGGGTTCTCGAGTAGAAGCCCCTCGTCGGAATAGTTCTTCACCCGCCGCAGGTAGCGCGCGCCACCCGAGAGCTCGATCGCGTAGAAGTCGGCGACGAAGCGCCGACCCGTGCGCCGGTTCTCGACGCGCCAGATGTGCTCAGCAGTCATGGTGTGCGGTTAACCTACATGGGCTCACTTTTCCCGTCAAGTCCCTACTGAGTCGCCGTTGCGCCGCAGCGCATCCGGAAATCAGACGTGGCGCGGGCTTACGCTGCCGGCTACTTTCAGGCGATGCGTAGATTGACCGGCCTCGTCGCCTCGATCGGGACCATGTCCTTCGTGCTGGCGGCAGGCGTTTCGCCGGCTGCGGACGCGCTTTACGAGATCAAGAAGACGGAGCCGAAGGTCGCGGTTGGCGCCACGGCGACGGCCAGCCTGACGATCACCGCGAAGGCCGGCTGGCACGTGAACGACGAAGCGCCGATCACCGTCGCGCTGACGGCTCCGGCGGGCGTGACGCTGCCGAAGGCGAAGCTGACGCGCGCGGATCTCGCGCAGAGCACGAAGGAGACGGCGCGCTTCGACATCCCTGTGTCGGCGACCGAGGCGGGCAAGAAGACGATCAACGCCGAGGCGCGCTTCGTTCTCTGTCAGGAACAGGCGTGCAAGCCGGTCAAGGAAACGCTCGCGCTGGCGGTCGACGTCGCGCCCGCCGTCGCCGAAGCGCCGAAGGCGCTCAAGAAGTCGCCGAAGAAGAAGTAACGTCGTCTCGATCGCTCGGAGCGCCTACGAGAAGCTCATCACGATCTTCTCCACCTTGCGCGCCAGCGACGGGTTGAGCGCGCCGACCGCCGTGACCGACAGCCGCTCGGGCCGCAGCACGCGGCGCGCGACCTCGCGGATCTCCGCCGGGCGCACGCGCGCGAGCGCACGCGCCCTCTTCTCCTGCGGATCGGCCCGGCAGTAGAGCTCGGTCCCGCCGAACCAGCCGCACAGCCCGTCGAGATCGTCGTACGACGATTCGACGTCGCTGACGAAGCGGCGCTTGGCCTTGTCCAGCTCGTCCTCACCGACGAGCTCCTCCCGGAAGCGGCCCAGCATCGCCAGCGTCTCC
>DATMZL010000703.1:0-4321 GCA_035607075.1 Polyangia bacterium | reverse complement strand
CGAGGAGCTGCAAGTCAAACGCAGCACGCTCGACGACCGGGGCGTGGACGCCGGCTTCTTCAGCTCGACCAAGCAGATCCTGCGCGCTTACCGCACGCGCCTGACCAACCAGGCGGCGGGTCCCGAGACCATCGAGCTGCGCGAGCAGATCCCGGTGTCGAAGATCGACGACGTGCGCGTCGAGCTGCTGGGCAAGACGACGAGCAGCGGCTATCAGCTCGACGCCGCGCGCGGCTTCGTCACCTGGTCGGTGACGCTGGTGCGCGGCGAATGGCGCGACGTCGACGTCGGCTACGCCATCCGCCTCCCCGATAACTGGGACGTTTCGTCCGCGCAATAGCGCGCGGGATCAACGCCTTCAGCGGGCGACGGCGGGCGCGGCCTTCGGCGAGCCGAGGCGGCAGCTGACGGACAGCGACAGCGCCACCTCCTCGAGCGAGCGTTCCTTCTGCGCGATGTCGCCGGGCGGCGCGCAGTCGAGCAGCACGAGCGGCGCCTCGTGCGTCTGCGCCGCCGCCGCGAACGCGCGCGCGCGCTGCACCCAGATCTCCGTCAGCTTCCCGCGGTACGTCTCCGGGTTTTTCACGACAACGCGCGTGTTGTGGAGCAAGACGCTCTTGTCGGCGGCGGCCTTGTCGGCGCGGTAGCGGTCGGCCAGCTCCGCCAGCGCGGCGACCAGCGCGCTCCGCTTCCAGTAGTCCAGCTCGGGCGCGAGCGCGACCTCGATGCGTCCTTCGATCGTGACGTCGAACGCCTCGGACGGCCCGGCGACCTTTCCGCGGCCGCCCACCGGCGTCACCTTCGTGCCGCACGGTGTGAACGTCGCAGCGCCCGACGTCGCCTGCTGTAGCCGCGCCGCCAGCTCGGTGGTGGTGATCTGCGCGAGCGCGAGCGCCTGCGCCGCGGTCGGCGCTTCTTTCTCGACGCGCGCGTCCATGATCAGCGCGTCGGGCCGGACGACCAGACCCGCTTCGAGCTCGCGCGACATCCCGACGCCCGTCGCCGCGAAATGCGCCGGCTCCGAGCTGGCGGTCGCGTACCCCGATCCGAGGGACAGCGACGGCCGGTAAGGCTCCGGCTGGCTGGCGGCGCAGGCGCCGACGCAGAGCAACGAAAGGATCGCGGTGAGTCGCACGCGCCGGATGCTACACCGGGAACAGGACCAGAAAATAGCTACACCCCCTCGCTTCGCTCGGGAGTGGCTAGTAGATTTGCGGGTCGCCCATGTCCGAAGCCCGCAAGCACCTCGCCGATGCCCACCGCATCGTGGTCAAGGTTGGCACGCACGTCGTCATGCACGACGGCGTCGAGCTGGCGCTCGGGCGGATCATGGAGATCGTCGAGGGGCTGGCGCGGCTGCGCAAGGCGGGCCGCGAGGTCGTCCTCGTGTCGAGCGGCGCGGTGGGGATGGGGATGCGCGTGCTCGGCCTCAAGGAGCGGCCGCGGTCGCTCGGCCTGCGGCAAGCGTGCGCGGCGGTCGGCCAGGGCCATCTGATGAGCCTCTACACCGACGCGTTCGCGCGCTTCGACGTCGTCGCGGCGCAGGTGCTGCTGACGCAGGAGGATCTCGCCGATCGCGATCGCGCGCTGAACCTGCGCACGACGCTGATGCGGCTTCTGGAGCTGGGCGCGATTCCGGTCCTGAACGAGAACGACAGCGTCAGCATCGCCGAGCTTGTCGAGCACCGCCGCGCGCAGTCCGGTGGCGCCGTGGCGGCGGCCGCCGGGTTCGGCGACAACGACGGCCTGTCGGCGCGCGTCGCGGTCAGCCTGGACGCCGATCTGCTGGTGCTGCTGACCAACGTCGGCGGCCTCTACACCGCCAACCCGCGCACCGACGCGACCGCCACCCGCATTCCCGAGCTCGCGGGCGTCGACGACGTCACGCGCGCGCGCGCCGACGGCAGCTCCGCGGGCGGGACCGGAGGCATGGCGAGCAAGCTCGAGGCGGCACAGCTGGCGACCGCAGAGGGAACGGCCGTCCTGATCGCGGGCGGTGCGGAGGCGCGCGTGATCGAGCGGGCGCTCGCGGGCGAGGACATCGGCACGCTGATCGCGGTGGCGTCGCGGCGGCCGGCCCGCATCCGACACATCGCGGTCGGCGCCCGCCAGCGCGGCGCCCTGGTCGTCAACGACGGCGCGCTGCGCGCGCTGACCGCGAAGAAGGCGTCGCTGCTGCCGATCGGCGTCGTCGCCGTCGAGGGGACGTTCGACAAGGGCGACGTCGTCGAGATCCGCGACGGCAGCGGGCGGGTTCACGGCCGCGGCCTGGTCAACTACGCCGCCGACGCGTGCCGCAAGCTGGCCGGGCGCCACAGCGAAGACATCGACGCCGTCCTCGGCTGGCGCGGCTACGACGCATTGATCACACGTGACAACCTGGTGATGGGAGCCGTCTGATGAGCAACACGAACGAATCGAAGCTGCAGATCGAGATGCGCGCGACCGCCGAGGCCGCGAAGGCGGCGGGCGGCAAGCTGGCGCGGCTCGGCGCCGAGGGCCGGTCGAAGCTGCTGCGCGCGCTGGCCGCGGCGCTGCGCGAGCCCGGCGTACGCGCCGAGGTGACGGCGGCGAACGCAAAGGACCTGGAGCGCGCGAAGGCCGAGAACGTGGCCGCGCCGCTCGTGAAGCGACTGGGGCTGGACGCGGGCAAGCTCGACAGCGTGTGCGACGGGCTGGATCAGCTCGCCGCGATGCCCGATCTGGTGGGGCGCGCGACGCTGCGGCGCGAGCTGGACGACGGGCTGGTGCTGGAGCGGGTCAGCACGCCGCTCGGTCTGCTGGGCGTGATCTTCGAATCGCGGCCCGACGCGCTGGTGCAGATCGTCGGACTCGCCTGGAAGAGCGGCAACGCCGTTCTGCTCAAGGGCGGGCGCGAGGCGCTGGGCACGAACCAGGCGCTCACCGCGGTGATCCACCGCGTGCTCGAGGCGGCCGGCGTCGATCCGCGCGCCGCCGTGCTGCTGGCGGGACGCGAGGACGTGGCCGCCGTGCTGGGACTGCACGGCCTCGTCGAGGTGATCGTCGCGCGCGGCTCGTCGGAGTTCGTCCGCCACATCATGTCCCAGAGCGACATTCCTGTGATGGGCCACGCCGCCGGCGTCTGTCACCTGTACGTGCACGCGAACGCCGATGCGGCGATGGCGGCGAAGCTGGCGGTCGACGGCAAGACGACGTACCCGGCCGCGTGCAACGCGACCGAGACGCTGCTGTGGGACGCCGCCGCCGGCGGCGCGCTGGACGCGTGCGCGGAGGCGCTGAAGCAGGCGGGCGTCGAGCTGCGCGGCGACGAGGCGACGCGCAAGCGCGTGCCCTGGGCGAAGCCGGCCAGCGACGCCGACTTCGGCTTCGAGTTCGGCGCCAACATCATCGCCGTCAAGCAGGTGAGCGGCATCGACGAGGCGATGGCGCACATCGCCGCGCATGGCTCGAAGCACACGGAAGCGATCGTAACGACCGATCAGGGCGCCGCCGATCGCTTCATGTCCGAGGTCGACGCGGCGGGCATCTTCCACAACGCCAGCACGCGCTTCGCCGACGGCTACCGTTACGGCCTGGGCGCCGAGGTCGGCATCAGCACCGACAAGCTGCACGCGCGCGGTCCGGTCGGCGTCGAGGGCCTGCTGACGTACCGCTGGCTGCTGCGCGGCAGCGGCCAGGAGACCGCCAGCTACGGCCCGGGCAAGCGCCCGTTCAAGCACCGCGATCTTTAGCCGCGCTACCGGAGGCCGAAGCGCTGGTAGGCGAGCTCGAGGAGGAAGAGCGCGACGAACAGCGCGCCCAGCACGATGCCCACCAGACGGCGCCGGCGGTGCGGAGCGCCGGTGACAAGGACCGTCACGGCGGCCGTGAAGACAATCGCGCGCGCGGCGACGATGCGCACGAACCAGGGCGAGATCGGCCGCACCTCGATGCCCGGCACAGTCGCGCCGAGGGTCGCCGCGAACCGCGTCACCTCGACCGCTCCCCAGATCGAGTACGCCGACCAGAGCAGCGCGAACGCCACGATGCCGATGCGCACGCGCAACCCGTGCGACAGCGCGATCGCGAAACCGGCCGCGGGAACGAAGACGACGGCGTGCACCAGGATGCCGCTCAAATCGCCCATGGCCAGCATGCCGCCGATCTGAATGGCCGCGACGGCCGCGAGCAGCGCGATCGTGAGGCGCGTGCGCGCGCGCTCTCCTTCCTCCCCGTCGTTCCGGATGGGCTCGGCTTCCGGCTGCAAGCAGGTCCATCATCTCACGCAACCGGCGACGTGATATCTGTCGTCTCGCGCGTGGACGCCCTGGCGAATCCTGCAGTTCAGCGATCGTTGCTG
>DATMZL010000723.1:0-7770 GCA_035607075.1 Polyangia bacterium | reverse complement strand
CGCAGCTCTACGAGAGCCCGATCGCCGTGCGCGCGTACGGCGTCGCGCCGCGGATCTCGTTCCTGCGGACGCTGCTCGGGTCGGCGCTGGAGTTCGGCGTCGACGGCGAAGCGCAGCGCTTCGACACAGATCTCAACTTTGCGGCGGCCTCGCTGGCCGGCATGACGACGCCGACGGCGCCCGCGCTGCTCGCGGACCTGGCGCGCACCCGCAACGCGCTGTCGCTGCGCGCGTACGCCGCGGCGTTGATGCCGCTCGGCCGCCTGAAGCTGGAGCCCGGCCTGCGTTACGCCCAGTACTTCGAACAAGGCGTCACGCGCGGCGCCTTCGAGCCGCGGCTGACGGCGCGTGTCGCGATCACGCCGGCGCTGTCCGTCAACGCCACCGTCGGCCGGTTCTCGCAAATGCCCAGCCTGCCGGTCGGCGTCGCGGGCTTCGAGGCGTTCGGCCTGCGCGAGCTGGGCCTGCAGACGTCGACGCAGACAGCGCTGGGCGTCGAGGCGTCACGCCTGCCCGGCGATCTGACGCTGCAGCTGACGGGCTTCTACCAGTGGCTGTTCGTCAGCGACATGCGCAGCACGTTCAACCACGACGTCACCGGCCCCGACTTCCTCGAGATGCGGCGCGGCCGCGGCTACGGCGGCGAGGTGATGCTGCGGCTGCCCGAACGCGGGCGCGTCTCGGGCTGGCTGGCGTACACGCTGTCGTGGAGCCTGCGCGAGTTCGACGGCGTGTTCGCAGCGTCGGACTGGGACCAGCGCCACATCCTGAACCTGGTCACGACGGTGAAGCTGAAGCGAGGTTTCTCCGTCGGCGGCCGCTTCCACTACAACAGCGGCCGGCCCTACCCGGTGCGGCCCGCCGAGTACGAGCGGCTACCGGCCTTCTGGCAGCTAGACTTGCGCGCCGACAAACGCGTCGTGTTCGATCGCGCGACGCTCGACTTCTATCTGGACCTCGGGAACGTGACGTTCAACCAGCAGGTCACCGCGCTGGGCGCGGTCGACAACCCGAACGCGCCGCCCGATCGCGCCGGCTTCCGCATCGTGCTGCCGTCGATCGGCGTGCACGCCGAATGGTGAGCGTTATTTTATCTTCTTCAACCGCGCGACGTCGGCCAGGTCCTTGGGCCGCGCTGCCGCCAGCTTGTTCTTGAGGTAGGCATCGCGGCCGATGATGTGAACCTTTCGGCCGAGGACCTCGACTTCTACGCACGTCGCCCAGGCTTCGTCGAAAGCGACGCCCGATATCTGCGTGAGAACGTCGATGCGCCGGGGCGGAAGTCCGATCTGGTAGACCGCGCCTTCGCGCGCGAAGTCGGCCGCGCCGACGCCGTGCGCGGCCAGGGGCGCGCCGAACTTGGTCAGCGCATCGAAGACGCGACCGGCATTCTCGGCCGACGGACGGACGAAAAGGTCGATGTCACCGCTCGCCCGCGGTGCGCCGTGGAACGCGAGCGCGTACGCGCCGACGACCATGAACTCCACGCCACTATCCGCAAAGACGGCGATGATGTCGCGAAAGTCCTCGTTCAGACCCTCAAGCGTCATCGTCGTCGGGCCGCAGCGTGCCTGGCGGGAAGAGCTTGCCGGGCATGTTGCCGCGTTGGTAGCTGGGCAATGGACGTCCGGCTATCCGCCAGGCAGCTTCAGCGAGTTCGGCCATCATCGCCACTCGCTCTGCAGGCGTCGTCACGTCCGAGAGATCATCTCCCGGCTCTTCGCCCAGTCGGTAACGTGTAATCGGCCAGCTCGACCGATCGAGTGGTTTCGAACTCACGATCGGATCCTAGCCGATCGGGAGAAATTCTCACTCGCCCGGCGCTACCAGTTGACGGTCATGCCGCCGTTGTAGGCCCAGACGACCTGCTTCTCGGGGGCGAATTTGTTGGCGCCGTACCACGACGCCTGGGCGCGGAAGACATCGACGTCGAAGTGCACGAACGGGGTCGCGTTGTAGACGATGCCGCCGTTGATGCCCAGCTGGAACTTCGGAATGCTCCACTGCTCCGCCAGCGGCGCCACGCTGGGGTCATAACGCGGATCCAACCACCGATGCTTCTTGTCGAAGTCGGTCATGAAGATCTGCACCAACCCCCCGCCGGCGAACAGGTCGAACTTGCCGAGGACGACCTGCATTTGCCCGTACCAGCCCGCCATCCGGCGCAGATTGCCCAGGAAGTCCTGGGCCGCCTGATCGGCCTGAAGGGCGTAGTTGAGACCGATCCCTTGCCCGTAATGGCCCGCGAGGCCCAGGTGGAAGATGCCGAGCTCGAGGCGGCCACCGTACCCGGCGCCGGCGACCGTCGCGTCGCAGCCGATGGTTACTCCTGTCCCCGGAACCGTGCGGTCCCCCGCGGACGTCGCCACCGTCGTGTCGCCATCGACGACCGGCGTGCACGCCCCGTCCTTGTACACCTTCTGGAACGCGCCGTTGGCGAACAGCACGACCTTGCCGAAGCCGCCCGCGAAGCTCCGTTCGAAGGTCGCCTCAGCCTCCGCACGCGGAAGCTTCGTGCGGTTCCACGCGCCGAAGGCCGGGAGAACCGCGGGGTCGTACGCACCGATGTCCAGCTTCAAGCCGAACAGCGAAGGCGTCGTGTAAACGAACGCGGACGAGAAGCCCGAGCCGAGCACGCCGAACCCGACCATGCCCTGCGTCGGTCCGATGTTGCCGATCGAGCCGGGCCAGCCGACGCCCCAGCGATGTGCGTAGAGCACATTGATGTCGCTCGCGCCGCGCGAGAACAAGCCGCGCACGCGGCCCGCGGCGAAGGCGCCCCACGGTCCTTCCAGCTTGGCCCAACCCTGCCGGATGTCCGGGATGCTTCGCGTGCTCCGGGCCCGGCCCTCGTTCTCGATGAACGACCAGATCTGAATGTACGTGATGATCTTGGTGTACGGCGTCAGCTGGCCGCGCACGCCGAAACCGAGCACGTTGCCGATGAAGCCGCTGCGCATCCTCCACGTGTCGATCTGGCCCTGGTCGAACACCTGCGCGCCGCCGGTCAGGCTCGGATCGACCTGGTGCATGATCATCGGGGCGCCGAAGAAACCGGCGCCCTGGAGGGGCGTGTGGACGGAGACGAGGATCGGCGCCCCTGTCATGGGGTCGGTGGCCGGTTGTCCCGTGGCAGGGTCAATCTTCTGACCGAAGGTTTGCTGCGGGTATCCGTCGCCGCGGGTGTAGCTGGCGAAGCCACCCATGCGCCCGTCGGTGTAGACCTGCCAGCCGTCGGTGATGGACACGACTTTCTCGGCGGCGGCGCGCCTCGAGACCAGCGAGAGAACTGCGAAGAACAGCACATAGGCGACGGGCCTCAGGCCTGCCGCCCCCCCCGAACGTTTTCCGATCAATTTGTCCTCGCGCGTGTCAGTTGCACGTCACCGACGTGACGTCGATCCACACCCACTGAATCTGGTAGGTCGTGCCGTTGAGCGAGCCCTGGCGCGGCTGCGTGAAGTTCATCGGCGCCGGGCTCACGCCCGTCATGTCGATGATCCGCGACGCGGCCGTGTTGCAGCTCATCTGCGCCTCGACGGAGCCGCAGTTCGCCAGCGTCCGGCAGTTCGAATCGTGGACGGCGGGCACGATCATGCCGCCGCCCATCACCGGGAAGCTCGCGTTGAAGCGCGTCTCGTAGGTCGCTTCCTTCTGGCACCAGTCGGACGTGTTCTGGAACGAGTTCAGGAAGTAGATGTCCTGGCTGGTCATGGTCTGCATCGGCGCGCCTGTGACCTTCGGCGTGACCCGCAGCTCCATGGTGTTCCAGATGCTGTTGTTGTACTGCGCCCCGCCGGCGTACCAGGTGTTGTTCTGGCCGTTCGGGTTGCCGGCGGCCGTCGAGCCGGGCGTGCCGCCCGTGTAGCAGCGCGTGCCGACGACGCCGCGGACGTTGATGTTGATCGTGTACTTCTTCCCGGTCTCGCCTTTGATGGCGAGCGGCGTCTCGGTCTTGATGTAGCCGGTCGTGTCCCACGACGCGGTCGAGGGGCAGCCGCCGGCGGGCGATCCGAACGGATAGTTCGTGCCGGAGAGCGCCGTGTTGCCGCTCGGCTGCACCTGCCAGAGATATCCGTCGAAGCCGGGGATCAGCTGATCGATCGTGGGGCACGCAGCGCCGCCCGTGCCGCCCGAACCCGTCGTGCCGGCGGTGCCGGTGGTGCCGCCGCGTCCCGCGGCGCCCGTGGTGCCTGCCATGCCGGTGGTGCCGCCGCGTCCCGCCGCGCCCATGGTGCCTGCCATGCCGGTGGTGCCGCCGCGTCCCGCCGCGCCGCCGGAGCCGGCGACGCTGCTGCCGCCCATGCCCGCGTTGCCCACGGTGCCGCCGCGTCCCGCGCTGCCCGAGGTGCCCGCGTTGCCGGAGGTCCCTGCTTCGCCCGACGTACCAGCGTTGCCCGACGTTCCGGCGATTCCCGACGTGCCCGCCTCGCCCGACGTTCCGGCGTTGCCGGAGGTACCGGCCTGGCCCGACGTTCCGGCCATTCCGGTCGTGTTACCTGAACCGCCGGTTCCGGTCGTGTCGGTTCCAGTCTGCGCGCACGCAGCCACCGCCAAAATGAAGACACCCGAGCACGCAAGGAGATGCTTTTTCACGAACTTCCTCCGGTAAAACCAATTTGAAAAGGTCGTTTCCCCGAACGACCCGCGCGTACGCTAACAGTCTCGATACCCATGTAAAGCGAATAGCGAGGCAGAATGTTTATCGGCCTCTTCGCGTCGTTTTCGCGATCAAAAGCGCCCTCTTGGGGAATGCGGGGATGCGACCGTTGACGTGTCCCAACACGCAACGCGCAACGTTGCCGCGATCGCGTCACCCGCGGATCAGAATGAGTTCTTCGGTCCGATGAGACCGACGACCTTCAACTGGAAGTTCTGCGCGGTCATGTACGTCCCGTTCAGCCAGAGCAGCGCCGTGTGCGTCGAGTCCCACTTCGGAACGATCGGGCGGATGTTGTCCGCGGTCGACCGCGCCGTCAGCTGCGTCCACGTGAAGGTCGCGCCGTTATCGCAGGTGGTCCCGCGCCAGATCTCGCGCTTGGTGCTCGTGGTGGAGTCGTTGCGCGGGTCGTAGATCGTCGAGACGTAAATGGTGTGCGGATCGTCGGGGTCCAGCGCCGACAGTCCCGTGTAGTCCTCTTCGGCCGGGTACAGCTTCGGGCCGGCCTTCACGAGATAGGTGGTCTTCCACGAGGTCCCGTCGTAGCGCGCGTAGATCATACGTTTGTCGGGATCGGAGTCCGCCGGCGTCCCGGTGCAGTTGTCGGCGCGCCCTTGCCCGAGGACGGCGATGGTGCCGTCCGCGTACCTCACGATGTCGTGGTTCCACATCCGGCAAAGCTTCACGCCCTTGGCCGATGCGCCGGTCTTGAAGACCGGCGTGTACATGTTGATGTTCACCGAGCTGGTGCTCGTCGCGTTGGCGTCCATCAGCATCGAATCCAGCACGGTGCCGTCGGACTTGTAGACCTTCCCGCCCGAGATGTAGCCGTGGTAGAGGCTCGTGTCGGAGTCGCGCGGGTGCGCCTCCGTCCCGACGAAGTCGATGCGGTCGGTGTTGTTGCCCCAGTACTTGAAGTAGCCGGCCACGTACCCGGTCTGCACGGTGTCCATCAAGCGCCCGTAGTAGCTCCAGGACTGGCCGTCATTGGTCGAGGTGAGCACGCCCGGGTCGGTCCCGACGGAGCGAACCATCGTGTAGATCGAGGAGCCGAGGTACCAGGGATTCGCGTAGGTAACCATGTTGGTGCTGGCGCCGGCCCACGGGCAGCCCCACGGCGTCCAGTCGACCTTCTGCTCCGCGCCCCAGGTGGTGCCGTTGAAGATGCTGAAGCGGCTGATGCAGTCGGACCGGTGGCCTGCCCACTGCGCCACGTAGCCGCCGTCGGGGCGCATCACCAGCGCGGGCGAGTTGTGATCGTCGACGGTGGAGGTCGCGAGGGACGAGGGGAGCGTGAATCGCTTTCCCATGTTGGTCGCGAGGTCGTAGATCACGACTTCGGCCTGGCTGCTCCGGCTGCCGCCGCTCGCCGTCGAGCCGATGATCAGCTTGTTCGCCTTCGTGTCGACGAGGGCGCGTTCGTCCTGGTACCAGCACCAGCCGCCGTTGTCGTTGAACTGGATCCGCGTTCCGGCGACGGCGTCGTTGCCGGCGGGGAGCGTGACGTTCGGCGGCGCGCAAGCGACCATGCCGCCGGTGCCGGTGGTTCCGGCGGTCGATCCGGCGGCGCCCGTCGTTCCGGCGGTACCCGTCGTTCCGCCGCGTCCGGCGGCGCCCGTGGTTCCACCGCGTCCGGCGGCGCCCGTCGTTCCGGCGACGCCTCCGCCGACGCCGGTCGTACCCGCCGCGCCGGTCGTGCCTGCGCCGCCTGTCGTGCCGGCCGATCCCGTCGTGCCGGCGGAGCCCGTTCCGACCGAGCCCGACGCGCCGGTCGTGCCGGCGCTGCCCGACGTGCCGGCGTTGCCTGACGTTCCGGCGTTCCCGGACGTTCCGGCGCTTCCGGTTGTCCCGGCCGCGCCTGATCCGGTTCCGGCAGCGCCGGTGCCGCCGCCTGGCGACGAGCCACCGCACGACGCGAGCAAGAGCGCGCAGAGCGGCAAGGAAGTTGAGGCGAGCTTGATGATGCGACGTGGGATCATGTTTTTCGGGCTCCTAACGCAATAAAGCTGAAGCAGTCCAAAGCAGGGGCGCCTGACCGTGGAAGTCGCCGACGATGCGCGGGCGATCGAGATAGTACTGGATCTGCGTCGCGGCACTGGTGCCGCCGCCGCTTGTCGCGGCCTCGCCGGTTCCAGGACAGACGTCGCGAACGTTGCCGTCCGCATCGAGGTACTGAATCAGCGCGAGCCACGCGCGTCGCGCGGCGGGGGCGTAGACGTCCGGGGCCAGCCAGCCGTTCTTCACGCCCGTCACGATCGCGAACGTGAACATTCCTGTGCTCGAGGTCTCGGGCCAGTTCTGCGCGCTGTCGTCGTCGACGAGCTGGCGCCACATGCCGGAAGCGGTCTGCGTGCGCAGCAGCGCGGTCATCATTTTTTGGTATCCGTCCATGATCCGCGCGCGCCGAGGGTGGGTCGCGGGGAGCGCGCGCAGGAGCTCCGTCATCCCGGCGGCAAACCAGCCGTTGCCGCGGCCCCAATGGCGCGGCGACGTCGCGGTGTGAAAGAAGAGGCCGTTCGGTTGTTGCAGCTTGTCCAGGTACGCAGCGGCCGCCAGCGCGGCGCGATCCAGGGTGCGCACGTCGCCTGTCGCGCGGAAGGCCTGCACCTGCAGCGCGGTGATCATGTACATGTCGTCGACCCAGTAGCGGGCCTCCGTGGTGATTCCGTCGGGCGTCGTCGTCGCCCACTGCTTGTCCGCGAGGCCTTGGCCCAGGTAGCGGTACTCGAGCGCCTTGTCAGGGTCGTGCATCGCGATCTCGAGCGGTACGATGCCGAACACGCGATCGTCGACGTGCGCCCGCAGCGGGATGACCGGCGCACCCCCGGGCGTCAGGATCGGCGAGAACCGCGCGATCAGCGCCTTCTCCAGCGGCGCGTCGCCGAGCAGCTTCGCCGTGGTCAGCGCGCCGTACCACGTGCAGGCCTCCGCGTAATGCATCGGCGCGCCGAGCGCGAGCGGCCGGGCGGCGTAGTTGCGGGCCACGCGCTCGCCAATCTCCTGCGGGGAGGTGCCAGCCGGCCAACCTTCGAACGCTGCCACCTTCGCCGTGGGTCGGGGCATAGGCGTCCGATCGCCTCTTCTCGAGGTATCGGAACCAGCGGATGTTG
>DATMZL010000745.1:0-7497 GCA_035607075.1 Polyangia bacterium | reverse complement strand
TCCGGGCGTCACCGACGCCCAGGCGGCGACGGTGCTGGAGATCTTCCGCTCGGTGGGCGGCTGCCTCGAGGCCGAGGACAAGGTGATGGACGCCGTCACCAGCCTGAACGGCAGCGGCCCCGCCTTCGCGTACATCATCCTGGAGGCGCTGTGCGACGGCGGCGTGCGCATGGGCCTGCGGCGCGACACCGCGATGCAGATCGCCGCCCAGATGGTGCAGGGCGCGGCGCGCATGGTGCTGCAGACGGGCATGCACCCGGCGGCGCTGAAGGATCAGGTGACGACGCCGGCGGGCAGCACGATCGCGGGTCTCCTGATCCTGGAGGACGGGCGCATCCGCTCCGTCATCGCCCGCGCCGTCGAGGAAGCGGCGCAGGTCGCGAGCAAGCTCGGTCAGGGCTAACTAACCAGAAGCGTCCGCCGTGTTCGACCTCCACGCGCTGTTTTCGGCCGAAGGGCTGGTCGCGCTGATCAGCCTGACGGTCATGGAGATCGTCCTCGGCATCGACAACGTCCTGCTCGTCGCGATCCTGTCGCAGAAGGTGAAGCCCGCGCACCGCAAGCGCGTGCGCAAGCTGGGCATCGGGCTGGCCCTGGTGCTGCGCATCGGGCTGCTGTTCGCGTTGTCCTGGCTGATGGGCCTGACGAGGCCGCTGTTCAAGGTGATGGGCAACGAATTCACCGGACGCGACCTGGTGCTGCTCGCCGGCGGTTTGTTCCTGATCTACAAGGCGACCACCGAGCTCTACGAACGCATCGAAAGAACGTCCGACGAAGACGAAAAGGACGACGCGAACCGAAAGCCCGCCGGATCGGTGGCGACCGTGTTCCAGATCCTGGCGCTGGACGTCGTGTTCTCGCTCGACTCGGTGATCACCGCGGTCGGGATGGCGCGGGCGATCATCGTGATGATGGCGGCGATGATCATCGCGGTGGGCGTGATGTTCGCGTTCGCCGGCGTGGTGTCCGAGTTCGTCGACCGCCATCCGAGCATGAAGATCCTCGCGCTCTCGTTCCTGCTGCTGATCGGCGTGCTGCTGACCGCCGACGCCTTCGGCCATCACATCAACCGCGGCTACGTCTACTTCGCGATGGCGTTCTCGCTCATCGTCGAGCTGATGAACATGCGGTTCCGCAAGAAGACCCGGAAGAAACGCGCAATTTGATCGGCGTGCGCGGGCGTGATACCGGCATCCCATGCTGCGCAAATCGATCCTGGTCTGTCTCGTGACGTTGCTGTCGTCGACCGTGACTGCGCGTGCCGCCGAGGACTCGTCGTCGGAGGAGGCGCCGTTCGCGGGCGGCGGTAACAAGGCACCGGCGCCGTTCGCGGCGTCGCCGAGCGCCGGCTTCGCAGCGATGGGCCAGTGGGCGATCAGCATGAGGACCACCGGGGACGGGGGCGGCTTCGTGTTCTTCCACAAGGACAGCCCGGGCGACTGGCATCTGAGCCTGCACCCGTCGATCGACTACTTCATCATCAACAGCGTCTCGCTTGGCGCCACGCTCGGCTACACGTACTCGCCCGCCGACACCGGGACGACGATCTTCGACATCGGCGGAAGGGCGGGGTTCAACCTGAACATCAACGACAACCTCGGCTTCTGGCCGTCCGCCGGCCTGTCGCTGAACGTGAACAGCTCGAACCACAACACGAACACGACGACGTTCCTCGGCGTCTTCGCCCCGTTCCTCTACCACCTGGTGCCGCACCTCTTCGTCGGCCTCGGGCCCTCGTTCTCGCTCCAGCTCTCGGGCGGCAGCGGCAAGCAGTTCGGCGTCGACTTCGTGATCGGCGGCTGGCTGTAGCCTACGACTACCCGACGCGAGACAACCGGGCGGCGAGGCCGGAGCAGCGGGCGGCGACGTCGGCGTTGCGGACGGCGAGGCTCAGCGCCTTGCGCGTACCGACCAGGACGACCAGCCGTTTTCCACGCGTGACCGCGGTGTAGAGGAGGTTGCGTTGCAGCATCACGTAGTGCTGCGTGTGCACCGGGATCACGACCGCCGCGTACTCCGAGCCCTGCGACTTGTGCACGGTCGCCGCGTACGCGAGCGCGAGGGTGTCCAGCTCGTCGAACCCGAACTCGACCTCGCGATCGTCGAAGCGGATCGTCAGCGCCTCTTCCTCGGTGTCGATGCGCTCGATGACGCCGCTGTCGCCGTTCCACACCTCCTTGTCGTAGTCGTTGCGCACCTGCATCACCTTGTCGCCGACGCGCAGGTTGCGCGCGCCACGCTCGACGCCCAGCGCGCCGGTCGTCAGCGCCTCCTGCATGAGCGCGTTCAGGTTGCCCGCGCCCAGCTCGCCGCGGTGCATGGGCGACAGCACCTGGATCTCGTGCGGCTGGAGGCCGTACTTCCGCGGCAGACGCGTGGTCACCAGATCGCGGATCAGCGCCGCCGCCCGCGCCGGGTCCTCTTCCTCCAGGAAAAAGAAGTCGCGCTCGGCGCCCGCGCCCAGGTCGGGCATGTCGCCGTCGTGGATGCGGTGGGCGTTCACGACGATCAGGCTCGCCGCCGCTTGCCGGAAGATCTCCGTCAGCCGCACGACCGGCACCGCGCCGCTGGCGATGACGTCGGCCAGCACGGTCCCGGGCCCGACCGACGGCAGCTGATCGACGTCGCCCACCAGCACCAGCCGCGTCGACGGCGGCAGCGCGCCGATCAGATCGGCGCCCAGCCGGACGTCCACCATCGACGCCTCGTCGACGATCACGACGTCCGCCTCCAGCGGACGCGCGGCGTTGCGCGAGAAGCTCGCCTCCGCCGGGCGCCACTCCAGCAGCCGGTGCAGCGTCGACGCGGGAACGCCCGTCGCGTCCGAGAGCCGCTTCGCCGCCCGCCCCGTCGGCGCCGCCAGCGCGACGGCCACGCCTTTTTTACCGAGGATCGACACGATGCCGCGCACGATCGTCGTCTTGCCGACGCCGGGGCCGCCCGTGATCACCGCGACCTTCGCGGCCAGCGCGGTCTTTACCGCCTCCGCCTGCTGGCGTGCCAGCGCGATCCCCGCTTCCTTCTCGTACCAGGCGAGCGCGCGCTCCTGATCGATCTCCAGCCGCGGCGCCGGCGCGGCGAGCAGCTTGCGCAGCCCTGCCGCCAGCGCGGTCTCCGCCCGGTAAAGGCCCGCTTCGTACACGGCCGGCGCGCGCGCGTCGTCGACAACCGACGCGTCCAGCGCAACATCGCCCGTCTTCGCGAGCCGATCGATCGCGGCGTCCGCGCGATCCTCGGGCAGATCGAGCAGCGCCGCCGCCTTCTGCGCCAGCCGCGGGCGCGGCACGTACACGTGCCCATTGCCGCCCTCGTCGTCCAGCACGTGGCGCACGCCGGCTTCGGCGCGCGCGGGCGCGTCGCGCGCCACGCCCAGCGCCGCCGCCAGCTTGTCCGCCGACAAGAACCCGATGCCCCAGACGTCGAACGCCAGGCGGTACGGGTTCTCGCGCACGCGCGCGATCGCCGCCGCGCCGTACTTCTTGTAGATGCGCGCCGCGAACGCGGGCGACACCCCGTAGCCCTGTAGGAAGACCATCACCTTGCGCACCTCGCGCTGCGCGCTCCACGCCGTGCGGATGGCGCGCGCCCGCGACGGCCCGATCCCGGGCACCTCGCTGATGCGTCCCGGATCGCGGTCGAGGATCTCCAGCGTCTCGATCCCGAAGCGTTCGACGATGCGCGACGCGAACTCGGGCCCGATGCCCTTGATCAGTCCCGAACCGAGATAGCGACGCAGGCCCTCGATCGTTTGGGGCGCGACCTCGGTGTAGCGCGTGACGCGGAACTGATCGCCGAAACGCTGCGTCGTCTCGTAGCGGCCCGACACGCGCAGCACCGCGCCGGCGGGCACACCCACCAGGCTGCCGACGACGGTGACGACGTCGCCGCCGCGTTCCAGCTTCAGCCGCGCGACGGTGAACGTCCCGTCGCCGCCCGAATACACGAGGCGCTCGACGGTCCCCTCCAGGGTCGTCTCCGTGTCGTCGGGCGCACCGGCGCCGCGCTTGCGCGGCGTCCCCGCCCTGTCGAACAGATCCACGCGCGTCAGTCTACACGGCGCTGGGTTATCATCAGGGCCTTAAGGAAAGGGGTGACGCTTGAACTACCTTATTGTCTGGTCGAGGCTAGCCGCCCCCTCGCGAAGCGCGGGATCGCGGCTACCTGAAAAAACAACAGTCGCACACCGCGCCTGCGGCGCGGAGCGACTGGCGGTCGTTTGCATCCTCCTAGCTGGCGCCGCAGGGTCGTGCAGCTCCGATAGCGCCGCCGGCGTCGGCGGCACCGGTGGCGCGCCGGTCGGCGTCACGGTGCCGGCGTCGTGGAGCCAGGCCATCGCGGCGCAGCGCGCCGATCTGGCGACCGATCGCCCGGCGGACGCCGCCGGTTTCCAGGCGCGCTGGACGACCCATTACCTGAACGCCTTGCCCTACGACCCGATGCAGGCGCAGGGTCTGGACCGCGTCACGGCGTCGCGCCTCGGCGTCAGCGACGCCGAGCGCCAGGCGATCGCGCGCGACGGGTTCGTGATCTCCGCGCGCCAGACGTTCCCGACGTTCTTCTACGGGTACAAGGCGATCTACGCCGACCACCTGCCGCTCTACGTCTCGGTCGACTCGGTCATGCACGCCGTTCACCGCTCGTACGACTCGGCGCTGGCCGGCATCGAGTCCAACGCGTTGATCCCGACGCTGAAGGCGTTGCTGGCCGCCATGCGCAGCCAGCTGGGTGCCGGCGCCGGCGGCGACCTGCCCGCGGAGACGCGCGCCGACGTCGATCTGTACCTCGCCGTCGCGAGCCAGCTGCTCGGCGGCACCGGCACTCCGGTCGCCGGCGCGAGCCCGACGGACATCTCGTATTTCGTCGGGTCGGCCATGGGCGCGAGCGGCATCGATTCCGTCACGCTGTTCGGCGAACGGCGCGACGTCGACTTCTCGCAGTTCAAGCCGCGGGGCCATTACGCAAGCGACACCACGCTCTCGGCGTACTTCCGATCGATGATGTGGCTGGGCCGCACCGACATCCGGTTCCTCCAGTTCGATCCGTTCGCGCCGGCCGGCACGGCGCCGCGGTTCTTCCGCCGCCAGTTTCTGGCGGGGCTGTTGCTCGCCGAGCTGAGCAGCGACACCGCGAACCTCGACGGCTGGCGGTCGATCGACGACGTGCTGCGCGCGTTCGTGGGCGAATCCGACAACATGACGCTCGCCGATTTCCCCAAGCTGCGCGATACGGCGGGCGCCGCGACCTGGGCCGAGCTGGCCGCAAAGCCGGACGATGTCATCGCGCAGGCGGTGCTGGACGGCAACTTCGGGATCCAGCGGATCGCGAGCCAGGTCCTGCTGGTTCCGCCCGGCGGCGCGGGCGTCCCTCTCGACCGCGTGTTTCTGTTTTTCGGCCAGCGCTTCGTCATCGACAGCGAGGTGTTCTCCAACGTCGTCTTCGATCGCGTTCGCGGCGACCCGAACCGGATGATGCCGAACCCGCTGGATGTCGCGTTCGCGGCGCTGGGCAACAACGCGGCAGCGCCCCTGCTGGCGACCGAGCTGACGACGTACCCGAATTATCCAGCTGCGTTACACGACGCGCGCCGGCTGACCGACCTGCACGCCGACGATTTTTGGGGCGAGAGCCTCTACACGACGTGGCTGAGCGCGCTGCGCGGGCTGTCGATGCCGGGTGGCGATCCGACCAGCGCCGCCGGCCTGCCGGCCGTGATGAAGACCGAACCGTGGGCACGCCGGATCGTGAACGCGCAGCTCGGCTCGTGGGCGGAGCTGCGCCACGACACGCTGCTGTACGCGAAGCAGTCCTATACCGCGGTTCCGGTGTGCGACTTCCCCGACGCGTACGTCGACCCGTATCCCGAGGCGTGGGCCGCGGTCGTCCGGTTCGCGCAGCTCGGCCAGACGATCACGGCGAATCTGCCCGCGAACGCGGCGCCCAGCCTGGCGTCGTACTTCGCCGAGGTAGAGAGCGTCGCGACGACGCTGGGCGGAATGGCCCAGGCCGAACGGTCGGGCCAGCCGCTGTCGAGCGATCAGATGGCGTTCATCAATCAGGCGGTCGACGAAACGACGACCAGCGGCGGCTGCGTGCCGACGGTGACGCCGACCGGCTGGTACGTGCGCCTGTTCCTGAATCATGCCGACGCGCAGAAGACGGACCCGACGATCGCCGACGTGCACACCGACCCAGCCGACGCGCAGGTGCTGCACGTCGCGACGGGCCTGCCGCGGCTGATGTACGTGACGGCGGACGGCTGCAACGGCCCGCGCGCCTACGCCGGCGTGGTGTCGGCGTACTTCGAGAAGACGACCGACAACCTGCAGCGCCTGAACGACATGGACTGGTCGACCGCGATCATGCAGACGCCGCCGGCGGACGTGAGCTGGATGTCCAGCCTGATCGCGCATTGAACCGCGCGCCGCGCCGTTATGGCGCGCCCGCGTCCGTCGCCGCGATCAGCGCGGCGTTGGCGCCGCACATGCCGTGCACACCGGCGCCCGGGTGCGCGTAGCTGGAACAGAGGTACAGGCCCTCGACGGGCATGCGGTACCGGAAGTAAGGGAACAGCGGCCGGAACAGCAACTGCCGGTGCCACGCGTTCGAGCCGCCGCCCAGATCTCCGCCCACCAGGTTCGCGTTCCGCGCCTCGAGATCGGACGGCGCCATGATGTGGCGGCCCAGGATCGACGCGCGAAAGCCGGGCGCCAGCTCCTCGATGCGCGCCTCGACACGATCGGCGAACGCCTCGCGCGCCGCGGCCCAGCCACCGTCGACCTGCCCGGGGACGTGCGAGTAGCAGTAGAGCGTGTGCTTGCCCGGCGGCGCGCGCGACGGATCGGAGAGGCTCTGCTGCCCGACGACCAAATAGGGACGCTCGGGCAGCTTGCCGGCGCGCGCCTCGCGCGTGAAGCGCGCGAGATCGTCGACGCTCTCGCCCGCGTGCACGACCGCGCTCTCGCGCGCCGCTTCGACGCGCCACGGGACGGGCGCCGACAGCGCCCAGTCGACCTTGAAGGTGCCCCAGCCCTGCGGAAAGCGCTTCATGAAGCCGCGCACCCAGCCGGGAACCTCGCGTTCATCCACCATGGAGAGCAGCAGCATGGCGGGCGACGTGTTCGCGACGATCGCGCGCCGCGCGGCGATCTCGGTGCCGTCGTCGAGCTGCACCGCCGCCGCGCGCCCACGCCGGACGAGCACGCGCGCGACGCGCGCGCCCAGCCGGATCTCGCCGCCGCGCTCCGTGAGCCGCGCCAGCATCGCGTTGGTCAGGCTCTGCGCGCCGCCCTTCGGAACGGCGTAGCCGCCCGTCGTCGCCGTCACCGCCAGCATGTACCCGAGGCCGGCGCCGAACCGATCGTCGGGCCCGACGTCGACGTGCAGGCCGAGACCGGGGATCACGCGCCGCGCCGCCTCGGTCTCGAACAGGCGCGACGCGAGACCGCGCGGGCTGCGCGCGAACATGGTGGCGATCTTCAGCAAGTTGCCGACGCCGAG
>DATMZL010001339.1:0-6641 GCA_035607075.1 Polyangia bacterium | reverse complement strand
CAGCAACTGCGCTTGAGCCTGCGCGCGCGCCCGCAGCCCGTCGGTCCCCGCCACTGCCGCCCGCGCGTCGCGCATCGCGGAGGTGCGCAGCAGCCATTCGCGGGTCCTGGTGAGCATCGAGCGGGCGTTCATGCGGTCACGCGGGGCGAGAGTGTATGAGGCAACGCGCTCGCGCGAAAGGGGTTCGACGTCTCGAAAGAACCGCGACCGAAATGTCGTGCCCGGCGGCCGGTGCCACCCGAATTTGCGCGCATGCGTCGCGCGTTCTGCAAGCCTCGGGCCGCGTCACCGTCGGAGGAGAACACGCGCGCCGCCCGCGGCGGGGATCGAGCGGAAGTCGCGACCGAGGCGCTCGTTCGCCGCGGCGTCGAGCCCGCCCGAGCCGCCGATCAGCACGACCTTCGCTTCGTCGATCAGCGCCCCGGGTGAATATGCGGTCTTCGCCGGCCGCGCGTTGAAGCGCAGCGTGGGCGGCAGGTGCTCGCTGCTTGAGAGCATCTCGATCGGATAGAGGCCGTCGGGGAGTCCGGGCACACCGACGGTCAGCACCTGGTAGGGCGCCTCCGCGGGCGGCGGCGTCGTGGGCATCGGCGCCATCGTGAACTCGCCGAACTGCTGCCTGTTCTGCAGCGAGTCTGCGAAGACGCCCCAGATGATCTCTTCCTGTCGGCTCGGCGCCTGGCGCCCGGAGCTCTGGATCCACACGAGGTGCGTGATGCCGAGCGCGCGCAGCTTGTCGTAGAGATCGCGCGGCGTTCTGAAGTTCCGGTAGTCGACCTTGTCCTGGAACGAGATCCAGTCGAGGTAGACCGTCCGGTCGAAGCCCAGCGAAACGTGGTTGTAGTGAAGCAGGATCTTCGCGTTCTTCGGCAGCGCGTTCCCGAGGGCGACGTACTGGCTGCGGTGACCGCGCAGGATCTCGCGGGAGCGTCCCTCCATCCCGCTTCGCAGCAGGTGCATCGCGCCCGTGATCCGGTCCGCGCCCTGGAAGTAAAGCGCGCTGCCCCACGCCACCTGGACGAGGACCAGCGCGGCGACGCCGACGCGCGCGATCCATCCCATCTCCCAGGCGCGCACCAGGATCGCGCCGGTGACGACGACCAGGACGGGGAGGAACGCTTGCAGGTTGCGGTCGACCCAGTACGTGAACGCCCACATGAACACGGCGCCCATCGCGATGAAGGCGCCCATCCACAGGCGGCGCGCGCCGCGAATCACGAGCAGCAGCGGCAACGCAAGCGTGAAGACCGAACCGAACATGGGCAGCTCGTTGATGAACGAGTAGTGCGGAATGAAAGAGAACGAGAACGACAGCTCGATCGCGCTCCTGATCCGTTCCGTCAGCACCGTCGGTGCGCGCCAGTGCCAGTCGACCATGACCTTGCCCGCCTGCATGCGGGGATCGGTGACGCCGTTGAAGATGTCGGTCGCAAACGGGTAAAGCGGATTGTGGAAGAACACCGCGTTGCTCGCGAGGTGCGGCAGCATCACGACGAGCACGGCGCCCGCCGCGAGCCCCATTCCGATCGCGATCGCGCGCAAGGACGGCGCCGCGCCGTCGCCCCGGCGCCGCCGGACCAGCAGGATGATCGCGCGCCCGACGCCCAACGCCGCGATGGGCATCAGCAGGTACATGCCCTGCAGCTTCGTCAACACGGCGCCGCCCGCGATGGTGCCCAGCAGCACGCACGATCGGCGGTCGAAGCGGCGCAGCGCGCGCCCCGCCGCCGGTAACAGCGGCGCCGTGAACAGCGCCATGAAGTGATCAGCGGCGCCGCCGATGTTGTGGTCGTAGACGAACAGGCCCGGGAACAGCAGGTAGGCGGCCCACGTCCCCGCGACGTCGCGCTCAGCCAGCCAGCGCGTCGCGGCGGCGATCCCGACCATCGTCCAGACGACCGCGACGAACTCCGTGTGCAGCGCCATCATCCAGCGCAGCGCGGGCATGTCCAACCCGGGAACGATGAACGCCCACGTGTTCAGCACGCTGGCGAGGTGCGGGACGTTCAGCACGAAGTCGCCGGGGAACCCGACGATGTGTCCTTCCCGCGCGTAGTCCTGCGCGATCACCAGGTGCATCCAGCTGGCGTCGTAGTTGATCGCGTCGGGCGACATCGCGCCCAGGTACAGCACGCCTAGCAACAGCACGCCCACCACGCTGCAGACCAGCGGCAGACCGGTCAGCGACAACCGCGGCAGCGTGCCGGCGGCGCGCGCCTTCTGCCACGCCGACCACGCGTGCGGCAACCCGGCGGCGAGCATCAACGTCGGCAGCGCCACGGCGAACACGGGCCCGAACAGATGCAGGAACCCGCCCAGGTACATCGCCAGCACGAACACGACGACGCCCACGGGATACGCGTAGGCGATCGTCTCGAGGCGCGTCCGGTCGGGGTCGGGCAAAAGCTTGTTCACGACCAGCGCGCCCGTGCTGACCAGCGCCGCCGTCAGATAGAGCTGCCACAGCCAGATCGTCGCCAGATCGATGAAGAACCAGCCCGAGAGGTGCTGGCTGCGATCCAACCAGTTGGCCAGGAAGATCGCGCCCGCCAGCGCGATGAGGCCCGCCGCGAGGGCGCGGATCGCCTTCGGCACGTGCACGTGCACGCCAAAGAACGGCCAGCGCAGCTTCATCGCGTCATCACGGCTTCATCGCGGGGTCGTCGCACGCGGGGCGCATTATGCATTCGCGGGCGCGCTCGACGCGAGTTGCTTCCCGCGGGTATGCTCGTGGCCGGGAGCAGCATGCCCGGGTTATCGGTCCTCGTGCCCTGCCTGAACGAAGCCGTCAACCTTCCCGGGCTCGTCGAGCGCCTCCATTCGGCGCTGCAAGTTCCGGCGCTGGCGCCGGCCGAGATCGTCCTTGTCGACGACGGCTCCGCCGATGACACCCAGGATTGCATCACCCGACTCGCCCGCGATTTTCCCGGGCTTCGCCGGCTGCGACACGATCGAACGCAGGGCATTCCGGCGGCCTGGCGAACGGGGCACGGGGCCGCGCAGGGCGAGTGGATCTGCACCATCGACGCGGACCTGCAGTATCAGCCGGAGGAGATCCCGCGTCTGTGGCAGGCGATGCATGCGTCCGGCGCCGACATCGTGCAGGGCGTTCGCAGCGACACGGGGCGGGATCGCGGCGTTCGATTCGTGCTGTCGAAGGGTCTGGGCGGGCTGCTCAACCGCACGTTCGGGATGTCCCTGCGCGACAACAAGTCGGCGTTCTTCATGTGCCGCCGCGAGGTGCTCGCGAAGCTGCTCGCCTATCGCAACCGGTACCGGCACTGTCAGTGCTTCGTCATGGTCGCCGCGCATCACCATGGGTTTCGCATCCACGAGGTTGACACGCCGTTCACGCCGCGGCGCAAAGGACGGTCGGCGTTCGGCACGCTCGCGCTCGGTTCCGCGCTGGGCGTGGCGTTCGATTTCTTTCCGGCGCTGAAGGAATACGGGAGGAAGCGCGCGTGATCGCGGCCGAGCTGGTGGCGCGCACGCTGCAGATCTCGCCGGAGGCGTGGCAGGCGGTGCTGTCGGACTATCAAGCGACGGTCGCCGCGCCCGCGCCGCACGAGAGCTGTGACGACGAGATCCGGCGCTGCCTGACGGCGCTCGCGCCCGCCTACCGCGCGCATTCGCCGCACGCGACGGCGGCACCGGCTCCGGATGAGGCGCGCGCGGCGTGCCCCGCGTGTCGCGCGCCGGCGGTGGAACCCTTCCTCGTGCGCCGGCCCGCGATCGCCTACGGGCGCTGCGCGGCGTGCGGGCACGGATTGCTGCTCGACGCCGGCGGGACGCCGGGCGACGAGGCGGTGCGCGCGCGTTACGCGGGGCCCGATTATTACCGTGCGCGCGACGCGCAAGGCGTCGGCTACGACGGCTACGATCGAGAGGCGTCGTACCGTGAAGCGAAGGGCGCGCGCATCGCAGAGCGGCTGCGCGCGCTCCCGGGATCGCCGCCGGCGGCGCTGCTCGAGATCGGCAGCGGGTTCGGCTACACGCGCGCCGGCATCGAGCGGGCGGGCCTGCCCACCGCGGGCGTGGACGTCAATGCGCACGCGTGCGAGGAAGCCCGGCGCCGTTACGGCCTGGCGACGTTTCATGGCACGCTGAGGGAAGCGCTCGCGTCGCCCGCGTCGGGAATCGCGGCGGGCGCGTGGGACGCGGTCCTTTATCAGTTCGTTCTCGAGCACGTGATCGATCCGGTCGCCGAGCTGGTTCGGGCGCGTCAGGCGTTGCGTCCCGATGGCTGGCTGGTGCTGCTGTTGCCCAGCATGGAAGCCGCCGAGATCGAAGCGTTCGGCGCGTCGTACCGATCTTTTCGCGCCGATCACCTGCACCTCTTCAGCCGCAGGTCGCTGGCCGCCGTCCTCGAACGGGCCGGCTTCGCGCCGCATCTCGCCGAGAGCTTCTGCAACATTCACCTCCTCGGCGACGTGCTCACTCCGGCTGCGTTGCAGCACCTCTACCGGTCCGGCCGCGGGCCCGATCTGTTCGTCATTGCCAGGAGGTCGGCGTGAAATTTCCGTTCGTCGTGCAAGCAGAACTGACCGACGCGCAGGTCGAGCGCTATCGGCACCACATCGATTCCGACGCGTCCGGCTGGCACCGGCGGTTCACCGAATCGATCTGGCGCCGCCACCAGCATCCCTCGAACGCGCGCCTGTCAGGCTGGCAGGGCGACGGCGATCAGAAGAAGCGGTTGATTCACTTCTATGACGAGTACGGCCTGGAGGGGCGCGCGTTCGTGCTTCGCAACGCGTACCTTCACTTCGTCGTGGGGCTGCCGCGCGCGCACGTCGACGAGTACCGCGCCGCGGTCGCGGCCGGGCTGGCGGAGGGATCGTGGCGGCAGGAGTCGTCGTCGGACGCCGGGGCCAGCACGCGCTGGCGGCGCGGCGACCTCACCGCGACGGTTCGGTACCGGGACGTGCATCCGGAAGAGACGGCGTACGAACGCCCGCCGCCCGACGGTTACGCGAGCCTGGACGTCGTCCTGCGCAGCGACGGGTACGTGCTGCCCGACGAGTGGGAGCGCCGCCCCTGGCATGTGTTCTATCGGGTGGGGCTGCGCAAGAAGCTCACACGCGAGGAGCCGCGCGTCGTCGGCGCCGCCGAGCTGGCCGCTCACCTGCCCGCGCAGGTCGAGCTGGGGTGCGGGCCGTCGATCGAGGCGGGCATCCCGCACCTGTCGACGCTTCATCGCATCTACGGCGTCTCGCGCGCCGATTACAGCTTCGTCTTCCGCGCGGCCGACGACGGTCTGATGACGCTGTTCCGCGACCCGGAGACGAAGTTTCGCGAGATGACCGAGATCTATCGGGCCTGTCTCGTCGCGCAGCCGACGCCGTTCTACCGGCGCCTTCTGGATCTGTGGCAACGCGGATTCCTCGTCGGCCCGATGATCACGAACAACTTCGACTGCCAGTGCGCCGATCTCGGGCTGCCCGAGATCTCGCTGCGCCGCTACGACTGGGGACCGTACTACCCGACCATCGAGCACGATCCGCGCGCGCGATCGTTGCTTGTGATCGGCGTCCACGCGGACCGCCGCCTCGTGCAGATGCGCGCGCGCGAGCGCGGACTGCGCGTGCTGTTCGTCGATCCCGAGGCCTACGTGGCGCCCGACGGCGGCCCGATCCCGTATCCGGTCGAGGCGCCCCAGCGGGACGATCTGTTCGTGCGGGCGACGGCGGACGACGCGTTCGGGGCGTTACACGCCGCTCTGGCTGGCGGTCGCGCCGCGGGCATGTGATATCAGGGACCGATGGCCGACACACGCTTGCGTAAGATCCTCGCAACGGTCGCTGAGTGGTTCACCCGCCGTGCCGCCCTGGACGAGGTCCGCGCGCACCGGGGCGGCGAGGCCGCCGATCAGGCGTTCCAGCAGGCCAAGCTCCTGCTCGAGGTGGCGCGGCGAACGGCCGATCCGGTGGAACCGCTGCCCAAGGGATCGCGCGCGGCGGTCCTGCTGACGCTGTACCGCGACGCTGCGTACTGGGCGCTGGTCGCGGAGCGGCCGGTGGGCGCGCCGCATCCGGCCGATCTGAAGGCCGCCTGGGAGGACGTCCCGCACGAGCGCAGGCTGTGGGCCGCCGGCGGTCCGGAGATGATGGCGTCGGCGCGCCGCGCGCTGCTCGAGGCGCCGCTGGTTTCGATCGATGTGCGCGACGAGGACGTCTTCACGGCGCGTGCGTTTGCCGAGGCCGTGTACCACGACCTGGCCGGGCCGCGCGTGCGGTCCGATCGCCTGATCACGCAGCGCTGGATCCGGATCGCGGCGGCGGTGGTGCTGCTGATCGTCGCGGGCGTCGGGACGCGCGCGCTGGTGCTGGGCCCGAACCTGGCGGAGGGAAAACCGTTTCGCGTCAGCTCCAGCTGGGCCGGTTGTTCGGGAGACGCCGGTTGTCAGCAGCAGCTCTTCCACACCGATCCCCAGAACAACCCATGGGTCGAGTTCGATCTCGGCGCGCCCAAGAGCGTCCATCGCATCGAGATCACGAACCGCGACGACTGCTGCGCGGAGCGCGTGGCGCCCCTCATCGCCGAGGTCAGCCTGGACGCCAACAAGTGGACCGAGGTGGCGAAGAACGAAAAGGTGTTCTCGACCTGGACCGCGAAGTTTCCGCCCAAGGTCGCCCGCTATG
>DATMZL010000102.1:0-3454 GCA_035607075.1 Polyangia bacterium | reverse complement strand
TCCCCGCGCCCGCGCCGCTGGCGGTGCCGTTCCAGATGTTGCGGATGTAGCCGCTGGCCGAGGCGTTGAAGTCCGCCGGCGCCGTGACGTTGTCCTGCGGCAGCGCGTAGACGAAGTAAACGCTCGGCGAACCGACGAAGCCCGGAATGAGCTCGGTGGCGGTGCCGGTGGCCGGCAAGGTGACCGGCGCCGCCGCGACCGGCGGGCTCGCGGTCGGATCCGCGAGCATGAAGCGGAACACCGCTTGCGGGTTGCGGCTGGACGACAGGCCGACGCTCTTGAGGTCGTACGTGATCGCTTTCGCGCCTTGCGGGACCTTGCCGGCCGCCGCGACCCAGGCGGCGTTCGTGTTCGAGCTGCCCGCGGGGTCGAGGTAGATGTTATTCGGGTTGGGCGGGGACACCGGCGTGTGCTTGGTCGCGATGTCGCCGCCGCCGCCGTCGGCGCGGTGGCACGTGGCGCAGCCCGCGTCGTTCGCTTGCGGGCCCCCGCTGTGAGCGATCCGCCCGGCGGGCGGCGTCTGCTCGAAGCTGCGGTTGTCGTGGCAGGCGCCGCACGCACGGCTGGACGGCTGCGTCTTCCAGTGGTCGGCGAGCGGCGCGGGTGCGCGGTGGCACTTCGCGCAGTTGCGCACGTCCTGCGGATACGTCGTCTCGTACGGCTTCGGAAGCCCGACGTACGTGCCGCCGGTCATCGTCAACCGCTCGCCCATGTGGATCTTGTGGATGAAGACCGGCAGGTTGAGGACTGCCTCCCGGTTCAGCACGGAGGCGGTGCCCGTCCAGGTCCCGTTCGCGGCGATCGCCGGCTCCGCGACCGTGGCGCCCGCGCTCGAGAAACGCTTCTGATCGTTGTGACAGGAGGCGCAGGTCCGGATGTCGTACCGGACACCGTTGTGGAACTCGCCACTCCCGAACTGGCCGGTGCCGCCCGTGATGGCGCGGAACGAGGTGTGGCACTCGAGGCAGGCGTTGCCGTCGACGGATTCGTGCTGACCGGTCACGTCGGCGCCGGTCATCGGGATCAGCTCCTTGACCAGGTTGATCGGCGCGAAAGGATTACCCGAGGCGTAGAGCAGGACGATCAGGCGGTGCGTCTTGTCGGCCTCGTAGGTCGTGCCGGCCGTCGCTGGCCCGCCGTTGATCACCTGGGCGAAGCGGTAGTCATAGCTGCCGTCGCCGTGGTCGGTCAGGTTCGCGGCCAGCGCGGTCTCGGCCGACGCGGACGTGTGATCATTCGCGGCCATGTAGCTGACCCAGGTGTCGCTGGCGCTGCCGTTCACGCCGCCCGTCGTCCCCATGATTCCGGGGACGAGCTTGAGCAGCGCGAACCGCCAGGTGACCGCGGTCGTCAGCAAGTTCTTCACGCCCAGGCCGTGGCGCTCCCTGACGTTGAGGGAGATGACCGGCCGCCCGTCGGGGGGGAAGGCGACCTTGGTGATCGCGGCCGCGATGTTCGCCTGGGCCTTCTCGTCGGCGGTCATCGTCGCGTAGTCGGCCACGGCGTCGATCACGGTGATCGCGCCGCCGTCGCCGCAGGTGAGCGTGCGCGTGCCGCCGTCGGCGCCCGAGAGCGTGCAGGACGTCCCGTTGACGCCGTTCGTGCCGTTGTTCCCGTTGGTGCCGTTGTTCCCGTTCGTGCCGTCGGTTCCGTTCTTGACGACGAACGTGCCGCCGTCGCCGCAGTTGATCGTCGCCGTGCCGTCGTGGTTGTCGGTGATCGCGCACGACGTCCCGTTCTTGCCGGCGGCGCCGTTGCCGCCCGAACAGCCCACCGCGAGCGCCGCGCCGAGCGCGAGCGCGAACCCCACACACGTCGAACCCATCTTGGTCGTTCCGGTCATCGCATCACCTCGTGTTGCACGTGCGTCCCCGTTTCCGGTCGTCATGGGCGCCTCAGCCTGCTGACGTCGCCACCCAGGTCGGCCGTGCTGTCGTAGAGCAGCTCGGCCATGTAGTCGAAGTTGTGCGCCCAGGCCCCGGGCTCCTTGCGCGAGAGCTGGTAGTTGAACGCGGCCTTCGCGAGGCCGGCCGTCCAGGCCGTGAAACCGTTCGAGGCCACCGCCTCGGCGGCGCTGCAGCTCTTGTTTCCGTCGGTGTCCTTGAAGAAGTAGGGATACGTCGCGGGCGTGTAGCAGAGCCCGGGCGCGGGCGCGGCGGCCTGCATCGCCGCGAGCGCGGCGGCCGCCAGGCCGTCGATCTCCGCGGCCAGAGGCTCGCTGGTGTTGCCGTCGCCGTCGTAGTCGAGGGTGTGGATGACGCGGATCTTCTGGGGGTCGCCGTTCGCGTCGGCGTGACAGACGCGGCAGGTGCCGCTGTCCCAGGCGACGTCGATCTGGAACGTATGGTGGCTCGCCTCCGGGTCGTGGCACGACGTGCACTGCGTTCCGCCGACGTGCGACATCGGCCCGACGTACGTCTTGCCGTCGTACTCGTAGCCGACGTGGACCGCGGCGCCGAGCTTGACCGCGCCCGCCGGCAGGTAGTGCACGTTCTTGAAGGTCGGCTTGCCCGCCGCGATCGCCGCGTCGACCGTCGCCTTCGACTCGCGTCCGCGGTGACAGGTCTCGCAGACGTTGTCGAAGCCGGGCTCGTTGCGCACGACGCCCGACGGGAAAGTGACGGACGGGACCATCGCGATCGCGGTGAAGTCGGTCCCGGGCTTGTCGTGGCAGGTGCCGCACTCAAGGCCATTGGCGGTCTCCTCGACCACCTGGCTGACGCCGTGCTCGACGTAGAAGCGGAAGCCCTGCTGGCCGCCGTGGCACGCCGAGCACGTCGCGTCGACCTGTTCACCCTGGTCCCAGTGGCGCGCCGCCTCGCTGGCGCCGTTGAAGTGACCGACGTCGGTCCGCGTCGCCCGGCTCATGTCGACCTTGGTGACGAGCACCGTGTCGACGTCGGTGATCGAATCGAAGAGCAACTCGATGATGTACTTGGCGTTGTGGGCGAACGCGCCCGGATCCTTGCTCGCCATCTGGAAGTTGTAGGTCGCGCGCAGCAGGCGTGCCGTCCAGCTCTTGAACGCGTTGGCGCCGACCGCTTCGCCCGCCGAGCAGGTTCCGTCACCGTCGCCGTCGATGAACCAGTAGGGATACGCGTTTGCGGAGTAGCAGATCGGCGCGCCGTGCTCCCGCCCGTAGGTTCGGATCGCCGTCGCGAGCTTGTCGCGCAACCCGACCAGCTCGTCGTAGATGCCTTCGATGGTGTCGCCGTCGCCGTCGTAGTCGATGCCGACCGACGACATCATCCGGATCTCGTGCGCGTGGGCGACGTCGGTGACGCCCATGTGGCAGCCGGCGCACTGGTCGAACTTCACCTTGGTCGTGTGAGGATCGTGGCAGCCGATGCAGGTGTTGTATCCGTCGACGTGACGGAAGCGGACGTCGTAAACCTGGCCCGCGTACTGGTAGCCGCCCTTGGCGCGCCCGGCGAACAGCGTCGCTGCGGCGGGG
>DATMZL010000847.1:0-4953 GCA_035607075.1 Polyangia bacterium | reverse complement strand
GGCGGCCACCCGGCCGGACCGAAGCACGGCCTGGTCGGCGCCCGAAAACCTCACCGCGCTCAACTCTCCCGTGAACGACATTCCCCGCCCGCCGGGCGAGCACGGCCTGGTGATGCCGATGGCGTCCGAACGCGACGTGAGCGGCGGCTATCGGACGTTTCTCGCGCAGCGCGCCACCGCAGACCAACCGTTCGGGGCGCCGACGACGCCGATCTCCGGACTGGTCGGTGGGGACATCCTCGCCGACGCGTTTCTGAGCGATGACGGGCTGACCATGTTTTATGCCGCGGCGTTGGGCGCCGCGAAGCCCGACATCTACGTGGCGTGGCGTCTGTCGACGGCGGATCGGTTCTCGTTGCCGACGCCGCTCACCGATGTGAACACCGCCGCCGACGAGCGCGATCCCTGGCTCAGCCCCGACGCCACGCTGTTCTATTTCACGTCCGATCGCGGGAACGGCGTGCTGCAGATCTACGAAGCCCCCGCGTCGCGCCGGACGCGTTGAGCGTCAGTTCCCGAGCTCCAGCGTCGCCAGCATCAACGTCATCTCGCGCATCGCGGGTCATGTCACGGTGGCGGCCGGAGTGATCAACGAAAGATCTCTGATCAAACCGAACGCTCCCGCGCATGAACGGCTGCATGTCGTTGAAGAGTCTCGTCTTGCTGGCGGCGTTTGCGGTTCCCCTGGCGTGCGCGGAGCCGGCGGGAGATCAGCCGGACGCGACCGGAGGCGGCGGCTCGCCGACCGGTGGCCACACCGCCGGAACGGGTGGCTCGCCGTCGGGCGATGCGGGCGCGAGTGGCGAAGCGGGCACGACCGGCGGCTCCGCCGGGGGTTCGACGGGCGGCTCGACGATCGGCGGCTCGAGCGGCGCGGGCACTTCGGGTGCGGCTGGCGACACCGGCGCGGCCGGTGAGTCCGGCGCGGCAGGAACGACGGGTACGGCCGGACGCGGCGGCACCACGGGCGCGGCCGGCGCCGGCGGACGCGGCGGCAGCACCGGCGCAGGCGGCAGCGCCGGAACCAGCGGCGCGGCCGGCGCCGGCGGACGTGGCGGCAGCACCGGCGCGGCGGGCGCAGGTGGAAGAGGCGGCGCTGCGGGAACGGGCGGCGCCGCGGGCGCGAGCGGTCGCGGCGGGACGACCGGAACTGCCGGCACGGGCGGCGCCGGCGGCGGCACGACCGCGCTCTGTCCCTCCGGCATCACGCAGACGATCACCGTCGCGAAGGACGGCAGCGGACAGTTCACGACCGTGCAGTCTGCGGTGAACTCGATCGCGAGCGGCAGCAGCGCGCACATCCGCATCGATATCAAGGCGGGCACGTACACCGAGAAGCTGACCATCGCGAGCCGCACGAACCTGTGCCTTGTCGGCGCGGGCGCGACGACGACGATCCTCTCGTACGGCGACAGCAGCGCGACGGTCGGCAGCACCAGCGGCAGCGCCAGCGTCCTGATCAGCGCCAACGATTTCTCCGCCGCGAACCTCACGATCCAGAACAGCTACGGAACCGGATCGCAGGCGGTCGCGCTGCGCACGACGGGCCAGCGCCAGCAATTCCTCAACTGCCGCTTCGTCGGCTACCAGGACACGCTGTACACGCACAGCGGGACGCAGTACTTCCGCAACTGCTACGTCCAGGGCAACACGGATTACGTGTTCGGCGGCGCGACCGCCGTGCTGGAAAACTGCGAAGTGCGCAACGTGGAAGGCGGCAGCGCGACGAGCGCGCCCAACACCGACATCGGCGCGGCGTACGGCATCGTCTACCTGGGCGGCAAGTTCACCGCCGCCTCGGGCGTGAAGGCGAACTCGGTCGGCCTCGGTCGACCGTGGGGCGCCGACGGCGCCGCTGCCTTCGTCCGCGCCGATCTCGGCGCGCACATCATCGCCGCCGGCTTCGTCCCGATGTCCGACAACCAACCGCAGAACGCGCGCTTTCACGAGTACCAGAGCACCGGCGCCGGCGCGAACGCGTCCGCGCGCTCGTCGTACCAGCTCTCCGCCAGCCAGGCGGCGGCCTACACGGTTGCGACCGTGCTGGCCGGCTGGACGCCCAGCTACAGCCAGTGACGGATCTCCTCAGCGCTGCCACTCCGAATCGAGCTCCTCGCGCCAGCGATCGATCGCCTCGCTGCTCCCTCCCACGACGTCGTGCACCGAGACGCCGGCTGGGCGGCCCACGAGCGTGGCCAGCCGCGCATCGACGGCGGCGCGCTCTCGACCGTCGCTGCGCGAAAGCAGATTCCACAATGTGAGCGTGTCGCCTGGGCCGGCCAGCTTCGATATCTCGAGGGCGGCCGAACGATCACCGCCGTCAAACCGCGCGACAGCGCGGCGAAACTCGTCGCTGGTCGCCGATGACACGGGTGTTCCGGGACCCCGCTTACGTTCGGCTACGACCTCTGCGCCGCGCGTGACGTAGGCGGTGTAGCGCGCACCGACCAACGTCACCGCGCCCATCGTCACCTTGAGAGTCGTGCGGCCGGCAGCGTCGACGGCCAGGTCGTAGGCGCATCCCTCATCCACCGCGACCGCGGCGGGCGTGTCCACCACGAACAGCCGCGGCGGCGCCACGACCCTGGCCGAGAGGCGACCCGCGGCGAGCTCGAGCCGGTGCTCGTTCGCACCCGTGCCGACCAGGCGCAGTCGCGAATCGCCGAACACCCGAACCGCACCGATGTCGGCAACGCGCACGTCGGCGACGGCGCCCGATGGTGTCTCCAGCCAGGCGCCGACCGGCAGCCGGCCCCGTTCGGCCAGCCTGCCGCCGCAGCGCGCGGCACCGCCCTCGACGGCGAAGCTGAATCCGGTGGAGCCGGTGCAGGCGCTGCCGCGCGCGCGAAGCTGAACGATGACGACCGCCGCGGCCGCGGTCGCGAATGCGAGCCCGGCGATCGCGATTCGCCGGCGCAGCCGCGGACGCGCGGGTCGCAGCGGCGCGCGATGCGCGTACGCGCCCAGCGCGCGTTCGAGGCCCTCGATCTCGGGATCCTGGCCCGACTTGTCGTAGAGGTAGTCGCTCATGATTCCGAGCTTTCGTTGCCGCCGAGGCGCTCGCGGAGCAATTGGATACCGCGATGCAGATGGACGCGCACCGAATCCGGCGTCATTCCGGTGCGCGCGGCGATCTCCGGGCCTGTCATGCCCTCGACGAGCCGCATGATCATCGTTTCGCGATAGGTGTCCGGCAGCTGGCGCAACGCCGCGAGCGCGCGCCCAGCCTCGCCGCTGGGCGGTGGGACCGTGTCGACGACGAGATCGCTCGCGCGCCGGTTGTTGCGCCGCGCCTGATCGAGCGCGCGACTCCGGGCGAGCGTCATGATCCAGCCTGGGAATGCCGCGACGTCGCGGAGCGCGCCGATCTTCGACCACGCCTCGATGAACACGTCCTGAACGACGTCGGCGGCGTCGCTGGCCAACACGCGCCCGAGCGCGACCGCGTGCACGACGCGGTGAAAGCGACGATAGAGCTCCTCGAACGATCCTCGACTGCCGGCCCGCGCGGCCGCCACCAGCTCGGCAACACTTGCCTCGGGCGCGCGCTCGTTCACCAGCGCACGATGGTCCGAAGCGGGACCGGGCTCAAGCGCCGTGAGGGCAACCGTCACGCCGCGACCTTTACCTCGATGCCGCGCAACGCGAGCGGACGGATCACCGACCGACGGACGGCGTCCGCGAACGCCGGGTCGAACTCGGCGCAAGAGAGCGCGCCCAGTCCGGTGGTCCCGCACGACACCGACGGCGATACGACGAAGAGGGGCGCGAACGCCGCCAGCGCCGCCGCCGCCGCGTCAGCGAGATGAACGCGATCGGCGTCGCTCAGTCGCCCTTCCGCCCAGTCGAGGAACCAGAAGCCGAGCTGCGCGTGGTGGGCTTCGTCGGCGACGATGCCCGCGAGCGCCGCCTCGAAAAGCGCAGAGCCGGCTGCGCGCCGGGCCGCGTTCAGCAACCGCACGGTCAGCGCTTCTCCGACGCAGCACGTGCGCACGATGCGCTCGGCGACCGCCAGCAACGGCGCGTGCGCGCGCGGCGGGCGAACCAGCTTCGCGAGGTCCACGTCGAGCGCGACCGCACCGCCCAGCGCCGCCGCCAGCCGCGCCGCGAGCTCGCAATGAACGATCTCATCGATCGCGAAGTCCGAGGCTGCGGCGGTGAGATCGATCGGCGCACCTGCGGCGAGCAACCCGGTCGCGATCTCCGCGAAGGCGGCGGCGCTCGCGTACTCGGAGAACGCGCTGCGCGTCCAGACGCGGCGTACGTCCTCCACGCCGGGGGCATGAATCTCCTCGTCCCAGGGCAAGTCGTCGATCCACGCGCGGCGCGGTCCCAACCGGCGGGCCCACGGCCCGCCGATCGCCGAGATCTCGAAGATGCCCGTTCCGCTCACGCGCTTTTCTCCGCAGCCTCCCCGGTTTCAAACGCGGCCTGGCGCGGCGGCGGCGGCGCGGGCGGGCGCGGCCGCGGACGCGGCGAGCCCTTCGCCACCACGTTCCCGACCAGCGGGTACCCATCCGCATCCGTGAGCGCCCCGGCGACCTGCGTCGCGCACCCCGCGGACAACAGCAACAACGTCGCGATCCGGTGTCTTCTGGCCATCGGTTCCTCCGTTCTGCTCAGAGGACGAGGCAGCCTCAACGACCGTTAACGAAGAAAAATGCGGCGCGGCGCGGGTGTGGCCTTTCGCTGACGCAGCTCTGACGATCGCGCATCGGCCGCGCTCGGCCATGCACCTGGCGCAAGTTCTGCGGATGTCGGCCGCCCGTGCGCCATCTGCGCGCAAGCTGCCATCTGGCTTCGAAGATGCACTGCCTCCCGCCACAGGGAGTTCCAACCGATGCTCCAGAAAGCGTGGCAGAGGATCATCCTTCTCGTCGTGCTGGGCTACGAAGGGCTGGGCTCACTCGCGGGCGGCGTCCTTCTCGTGGCGAGCCCCGACGGACGCACCAT
>DATMZL010000811.1:0-4760 GCA_035607075.1 Polyangia bacterium | reverse complement strand
ATCTCGTTCGCCGCCGCCTCCGCGCGGGCCTGGTCTCGCCCCGTGACGACCACTTCGCGGCCGTCGTTGGCGTACGACTGCGCGAGTTCGCGGCCTAGTCCGTGGGTGCCGCCGACGATGACGACGCTGCCTGCAGCCATGTCGCACTCCCGTGTCTCGAAGAATCGGTACGGGGCCGCCCGCCGGGCGACCCCGTACCCTGACGATTAGCCGGCCGCGACCGGTTCCGCGGCCCAGTCCGGCAGCAGGCCACCCTTGGACAGGATCGCGTTCCGCGACTCGTCGAGCTTGCGATAGACGCCGTCGAGGTCGTGGCCGACGAGCTCGCCGTTTCGCTTGACCGCGCGGCCGGCGACGAAAACGGAGTCGACGTTCGACGTGTCGGAGAAGACGACGATCGTGCCGAGCGGGTCGACCATGGGCGCAGTGTTGATCGCATTGACCTTCAGCAGCACGATGTCCGCCTGCTTGCCAGGCGTGAGCGATCCGACCCGGTCCTCGAGCCCGATCGACCGCGCGCCGTCGATCGTCGCGAACTCGAGCACGTCCTTGTGCGTGATCGTCGGTGCGAACGCGTCGTCCGGCGTGTCGGTGAACTCGAGGATTCGGTCGTAGGCGAGCGCCGTCCGCATCTGCGTGAACATCTCACCCGGCACGCTGGAGACGACGTCGACGCTGAGCGACGGGCGAACCCCGCGGGCCAGCATCTTCCCCGTCGGCGGCGGGCCGTGTCCCATCAGCATCTCGACGTAGGGCGCGATCGAGGCCTTGCCCCCGGTCTCCGCGATCCAGTCGAGCTCCTCGTCCGTCAGATCGGTCATGTGGATGTAGCAGACGTCGGGCCCCATGAGCCCGAGGTCGTGCATGTCCTTCACCGGCGTGTAGTGGAGGTTGTGCAGCCGCATCCCCACGTGCACGCTGATCATGATCCCGAGCTCGCGCGCGAGCGCCCAGTCGTGCTTCGCCACGTCCGCGTTGACGTTGCCGGGCTGGCGAGCCGCCATGGCAAGGGTGAGGAGGCCGTCGTCGGACGAGAAGTACGTCTCGCGGATCCGCCGGATGTCCTCCGGGTGGTTCAGCTCGCTGAGCATCCACCACTCGCCGCCGGTCGGCATGCCGTTGGCGTAGACAGCGCGGATGCCGGCATCCTTCAGCCCCTGGATCGCAGCGTCCGAGTGGTCAGGCGTGTTGCTGATGTGCGACCAGTCGAGCAGCGTCGTCACACCGGCGTTCAGCGCCTCGAGCGCTCCGGCGTAGTCGCCGATGTGGACATCCTCCGGGCGATAGTGGCCGCCGACGCTGCCGAGCATGACGGCGAAGTAGTGGTCGAGCGTGCAGCTGGGAAGGACGCCGCGGACCGGCGTCTGCCACGTGTGCCGGTGGGTGTCGACGAAGCCCGGCATCACGATCATGCCGGTCGCGTCGATCTGCTCCGCGTCGGCCACCTCGAGGCCGCGGCCGACCTCGACGATCGCGCCATCCTCGACGAGCACGTCGCCGTTAGGGATGTCGCCGACGCCGGGATCCATGGAGACGACGAAGCCGTTGCGGATCAGCAGGCGGTGCGAGCTCATGACCCTTCTCTCCTTGACTCGCCGGGTACGGGAGGCGCGGCCCACGGGACCGGCGCGCCTGTTCAGCGAGCATAAACGGGTGGCCGCCGAACAGTCAACGGACTCGGGTGGCGTTAAGCACCAGTGAACGCAATTGCTGCATCTAGGTCATTGCGTTCGGTGATGGTTGACACTTTCACTCCTACCTGAGCAGAATGGTTTCCTGTCGGGGCTTCAGCTGCAAAGGAGCAGGTGAGCGCGCACGGTCGCACCGAGGGCGTCGTACTTCATGAGGGGCGCGGCCTCAGGTCCCTGCTCGCTGACGCCCTGGTCGGAGCGCGCTTCGTCCCCGTCTGGATCGCGACCGCGGCGCTCCTGTTGATCGCCTCGATCATCGCCCCCGCGGCGCTGCAGAACACCTCCTGGGCCTTCGTGCTCCCGTACATGACGGTGCTCGCGATCGCGGCGCTCGGCCAGATGTTGGTCATCATGCATGCGGGCATCGACCTCTCGACTCCGGGCGTCATGTTCCTCGGCGGGTACCTGATCGTCGGCGTCGGCCACCATTCGAACGGCCGCCTCTGGATCGCGATCCTCGCCTGCCTCGGTGTCGGCGTGCTCGTCGGACTCGTCAATGGGATCCTCGTCGGGATCCTGCAGCTGAACCCACTGATCGTGACCCTCTCGGTCGGGTACATCGTCGCAGCCGAAGGGCTGCGGTACGCAAACGGCCTCGCGGAGGCCGAGGTACCGTCGCGCCTGTCCGACTTCGCGCAGAAACGCCCGCTCGACATCAGTGCCGTCTTCTGGGCCGGCGCGGCGATCACGCTCGTAGTCGCGCTGCTCGTTCGCTACACGGCGCCGGGCCGGCGCTTCCAGGCGGTGGGCGCGAACCCGCGGGCGGCATGGATGGCAGGCATCCACGTGCGTGCACACGTCGTCTTTGCCTACACGGCGGCCGGCACGCTCTACGCAGTGGCGGCCGCCCTGCTGGCAGGCGTCCGCGTCAGTGTCGACCCCGCATTCGGCGCGTCGTACTTGCTCGCGCCGATCGCTGCCGTCGTCATCGCCGGAGCGTCGCTCGCGGGCGGGCTGGCCAGCGCGACCTCGACGTGGGTCGCAGCGTTCGCCCTGACGCTGCTCAATCAGATGCTGTTGATCCTCGGAATTGCAACGGGCTGGCAGTTCATCGTCTTCGGCGCGGCGATCATCGTCGGGATGCTGATCTCGGGCGACCGGATCGCATCGCTCCTCGGCCGGCTGCTAAGGCCGCGATCGACGTCGACGCGCATCGCTCCAGCGCTGGACCAAGACACGGGCTGAGGTACGAAAGGAGGAGGGCACGATGGATGTACCCAAGATCAGCGAGAGGAGGCGGTGGCTGCTCGGCCTCTGCGCGACGGTGCTTGCCGTGGCGCTCCTGGCCGTCGCGGCCGCATTCGCCGGCACCGCCAACAAAGGCTCGGCCACGGCGCCGCAGGCGAATGCGAAAGGCGGGTACGGCGAGGTCTACAAGGCCGACCCGAAGGTTCTCGCGCACACGCTCTTCAACGCCAAGCTGCTCCCGCACAACACGATGGCCCGCAACATCGCGCTCGCCGCCTTCGGCCGCGCGAGCAAGAAGGTGAACTACAACCTCGCGCTCAAGTGCTGGAAGAACGACGGCTGCAGCACCGGGACGGGAGGCAAGCTCACCGTCGCGTACGTCGAGCCGTTCGGCGAGAACGTCTACCGCCACATCTCGAAGATGGAGTTCATCCTCCAGGCGCTGACGTACAAGTCGATCGGCAAGATCATCTACCGGACCGCCCACTCGAACCTCAACCAGGCGCTCGCCGACTTCCGCGCGATGATCGCGCAGCACGTCAGCGCGATCGTCACCTATCCGGACTTCGCCGACGCGGAGCTGCCGGTGTTCAAGGAGGCGAAGAAGGCCGGCATCCCGGTGGCGACCTACGCGTGGGGTTACGTCAGCGGGCCGGGTCAGAACTACACCACCGTGGTCGGCGAGAACGTCTGCAAGCTCGGCCGGGCGTACGCGGCGATCATGAACAAGTACGTCAAATCCGGCGACATCGCGTTCATGGGCGGCTTCCCGGGCAACCCGCTCTCAGCGGGCTGGCAGAAATGCGAGCAGCCGGCGCTGAACCCGAACATCCACGTCGTGGCGAACGAGCCGACGAACTGGGATGCGTCGAAGGTGCAGCAGGTCGTCTCGGCGATCCTCGCGGCCCATCCGAACATCAAGGGCTGGAGTTACGAGTACGGGCTCGGCATGGCCCAGGGCGCGTTCCAGGCGTACAAGGCCGCAGGGAAGCCGTTCAACGCCGTGCTGACCCTGCGGACCGACGACGTCGGCATGGGCTGCAAGACCAGGGCCCTAAAGAACCCGAAGCTCAAGGTCTACTACTACACGGCCGGGAACTCGCAGATCCGCGTCGCCCTGACGGCGCTGATGATGCGGCTGAAGGGGGCGAAGATCCCGCCCACGATCGTGTTCCCGATCCAGCTGCAGAACGAGGCGAAGCGGACTGAGTGCGTGCCGGGCTACCCGCAGGAAGCCTCCGCCACGTCGCTCGTGCCGCTGAAGCTGCTGCACCGGATGTACCCATAGGAGGACTGCACGTAGCCAGAACCCGAGCAACCTAGAACGGTGTCGAGTCCCGGGCCCGAGACCCCCGTCGTGCTGTCGCTCCACGGAGTGTCGAAGGCGTTTGGGGCCGTGCAAGCGGTTCGAGACGTCAACTTCGACTGCCGCGGTGGCGAGATCCATGCGCTGGTCGGGGAGAACGGGTCCGGGAAGTCGACACTGCTGGGGATGGCCAGCGGGTTCCTCGCCCCCGACGACGGCGAGATCGAGATCGACGGGCGCCGGCGGCGCCGCGGCTCACCTGCTGAGGCGCGGCAGCTGGGCCTCGGCATCGCCTACCAGACCACTTCTCACATCCTCGACCTGTCCATCGCCGAGAACCTCTACCTCGCGGCACCCGGAAAGGAGCGCCCTACGTACGCCCGGATGGCGGGGTGGGCCGCGTCCATGCTCGAGGAGTTCGGCGTCGACCTTCCCATGGGCCCACGCGTCGGCGCGCTCTCGCTGGCCCAGCGCCAGTTCCTCGAGGTCGTCAAGGCGCTCCTTGCTCGGCCCAAGGTGCTCCTGCTCGACGAACCCACGACGGCGCTCGGGCCGCAGGAGGTCCAGCAGCTGCA
>DATMZL010000868.1:0-7819 GCA_035607075.1 Polyangia bacterium | reverse complement strand
CCGAGATTCCGACGCTGTCTCCAGCGGCGCGGCAGCGCGTCTGGCGGGCGGCCCTTTCGCGGCGCGCGCACGCGCCGACGGTGGCGCGCCGGTTTGGCTGGCCGTTCGCGGTGGGGACGGCGCTCGCGATGGCGGCGGCGGTCGCGATCTGGATCGGCGTTCGCCGGCCGGCGGCGTACGCCGTCGTCGCGGGCGAGGTGACCGCGGTGCCCGAGGCGTCGGGCGCGCACCAGGAGGCGAGCGGCGACGCCGTTCTGCTGCGATCGGGTTCGGGACGCGGCGGCGTGGTCAGGCTGGCCGACGCGGAGGGCGCGCTGTCGCCCGCGACGGAGATCGTCTGGCGGCGCGAGCGGCGGGTGGTCGAGCTGCGCCAGGGCACGCTCACCGTCGACGTCAATCACCGTCCGGGACAGCACTTCGAGGTTCGCACACCGCGCTTCACCGTCGAGGTCGTGGGAACGAAGTTCACGGTCGACATGCGCGGCGTTCGCACCGAACGCGGCAAGGTCCGCTTGCTCACGCCCGACGGCGCCGAGATCGCCTACCTGACCGCCGGGCTGACGTGGACGGCGCCCGACGACGCGACGAGCGCGCAGGCGATCGAGCCGCCGCCGGCCCCGACCGAGGAACCGCCAGCGCCGAGCGAGCCACCGCCGGCGACCGTCGCCGCGGCCGCCGCGTCGTCGGACGAGGCGGCGAAGCTCTGGCTCGGGCGGGCGCGCCGCGCGCTCGCGCGCGGCAGCGCCGGCGAGGCCCGCCGCATCGTGGAACCGCTGTTCCGGCTGGGCCGCGAGGTCGCCGCCGAGGCGCGCGCGATCTACGCCGAGTCGTACCTGAGCGAGGGCCGCTATGAGGATGCGGTCGCCGGCTACCGCGTTGTCGTGCGGGACTTCCCGAACGCGCCGCAGGCGGAGAGCGCGCTGTTCGCTGTCGCGCAACTCGAGAGCGAGCACGGCCGCCCGGGCGATGCGCGTGCGACGCTGCAACGCTACCTGGCGCGCTACCCGCACGGCCGCTTCGCCAAGGAAGCGGCCGACCGCCTCGCCGCCACGCCGCCGCGGTGAGTTCGCAATGCGGGGAGATCGGTAAGGGTGCGGGGTCGGTCTTCACCGCCGGCCCCCTCACCCGCCGAGCCTTCGGCTCGTCGGCCTCTCCCCCTTCGGGGGCGAGGCGCAGAACGGATCCGATCCCCGCGCCCTGCGATCCGATCCCCTCGCCCCGCGAAGCGGGGAGAGGGTTAGGGAGAGGGGTCCTCTCCTTCATGGTGGCGGTCGCAATGAGCAGCGCCTGCAGCCGCACCGTCAACCTCCTCGGCCCGCACGCCGACGCCGGCGGCAACGACACCCTCGCCCCGACCGACGGCGCCCCCGTCGATCTCGGCATGACCAACCCCGCCTGTACCAACCCCGGCCCGCCCATCGTGCTGCCGACGAACACCGGGGCGCCCTGCGCCGGCGCGCTCGCGGCCACCGGACACCGCTTCGCGCTCTGCTCGTGCGACGGGATGAACGCCCCTGCCCGCGTTCGCACCGCCGCGTACGATTCGCGCGATCCCGCGCGCACCAACGAGTCGTCCGCCGCGATCGGCATCGGCGGCGATCTCGTCGCGAGCGCCGAGGTGCGCGCCGGAGGCGCGTTCTGGGTCGGCGGCCCCGGCGGGATCAACGCGACCAGCAGCATCCGCTCCTCGACGACGATGTACGTCGGGGGACCGTTCGTGATGCATTCGGACCACGCCGACATCGGCGGCGACGCGTACGTGAGCGGCGCCGTGACGGGCGACGTCCGCGTGTCCGGAACGCTGCACGTGCCACCGGGCACCGTCGTCTCGGGCGGCGAGGCCGGCGCTGTGGACAGCAGTCAGCCGGTCACCGTCGGCGCGCCGTGCGACTGCAGCGCCGGCTTCATCGACATCGCCGGCGCGATCACCGCCGCCGCGGCGACGAACGCCGACGACGCCATCGGCCTCGCGCCGACAGCGCTCGCGTCGGTGAGCACGCCGACCAGCATCGCGCTGCCGTGCGGAACCTTCTACCTCTCGACCATCTTCGCGCCCGCCGCCGTCACGATCGTCGTGCACGGGCGGACGTTGCTGGCGATCGACGGCGACGTCACGGTCCGCGGCGGCCTCGATGTCCGGCTCGATCCGTCGGCGGAGCTCGACCTCCTGGTGCGCGGCCAGGTGATCGCCAGCGGCGGCAGCCCCTTCGGCGCGACGGGCGCGGCCGCCCGCTTCCGCGTCTGGATCGCGGGGACGAGCACGATCGTCTTCGATGACGCGCCGGTCGTGAGCGCGGTCATCCGCGCCCCCGCCGCGACAGTGAACGCCACCAGCGGTTTGCCGCTGTACGGCAGCTTGCTCGCGCGCTCGGCCTCGATCGGCGCCGACTCGATGCTGGAATACGACCTCGCCATCCTCGAGGCCGGCGCTGTCTGCAATGCGCCGCCGGCCTCCCCCGTCCCCTGACCAGCAGCGGCGTCAGGGACGCGCGCGCGCGGGCTGGGCGGGCACGTCGCCGCCGCTGCCGCCCGTGCCTCCGTCGCCATTGAAGGGCGATCGGACGGGCGGCGCGCGCAAGGCGCCCAGGATCCCGATGCCGCGGCCGCCGGTGCGCCGATTCTCCTCGAGCACCTGCGCCGCCGTGCAGCTCTGCTGATCGCCGAGCTTGCAGGCTTTCTGCGCGTAAGCGATCGCCTTCGCGGCGTCGGCCTTCACACCGTGCCCGCCCTCGTACACCGCCGACAACGCCCGGCACGCTCTGGGCTGCTTGCCTTCGCACGCGCGCTCGCAGATCGCCTGCCGCGACACGGTCCACGGACCGGGCTCGGTGCACGTCACGCCGTCGCGCTCGGCCGGCGACATGCGCGCCACTTCGCGCTGCCGCGCCTCCTCGTCGGCGGCGGACTTCTCGACGGCGCGCACCAGCGCGCACGCATCCTTCTCGCCGAGGTCGCACGCCTTCTGAAACAGCTCCAGCTTCCGATCGTGGTCCTCGGGAACGCCGTGACCGAACGCGTACGCGAACGCCAGCCGCAGGCAGCTGGGCGCGTGCCCGCCGTCGCAACCGGCGGTGAACAGCGTGGCGGCCCGCTGCTCGTTCTTCGGGCCGCCCACCGCGTACGCGAGGAGGTCGCCCAGCTTGAGGCAAGCCGCGCGATCGCCGCCCGCGCACGCCTTGTCGCATACGCGCCGCGCCTTCGTCGCCGCGGCGGTCGGTTTCTTCACGCGCTGCACGAGGCGGTCGATCTGCTCGCTCTGCAATGCGTGCACGTCGACCTCGCCGCACGTCGACGGCGGCGTCAGCGCCGGGCTCGCGGCCGCGTCCGCCGCGCTCGCGCCAACGACAATGAGGCAGACGACGATACGAATCAAGCGACGATCAGCTGATCGAGCGGCGCCATGTCGTACTGCGCTGGCCCGATCGTGGAAAGCGGCACGTTCAGGATCTTCGCGATCGTCAGCAGCAGGTCCGCGTGATAGCGCAGGCCGGCCGGGTTCGTGTACTGCGTGCCGCTGAAGTTGATCGAGCGCGGAAAGTCGACCACCGTGCCGCGGTTCAGCCGGCCCGCGCCGCCACCCGCGAGCACGAACGGCATGTCGAAGTGGTCATGGCTCTGGCCGTTATCGATCTCCGTGCCCCACACGACGACCGCCTGGTCCAGCAGCGTGCCGCCGCCCGCGACCGGCGTCTCCTTGAGGCGCTTCAGCAGGTACGCGAACTCCTCCGCGTAGAACGTGTTGATCTTGATCAGCTGGTTCCAGATCCCCCCGTACTGAGTCAGCTGCGCCGCCGACGGATTCAGCGAATCGTCGACGGGACCCATCACCGTGTTGTCGTACCGGATCAGCTGCTCGTGGGCGGGCTGCATGTGCGACAGCTCGTGGTGCTTCTGGTCGATGCCCAGGAAGGCGCCGGGGATCCAGTCGCCGCGCCCCTGCGACCACTGCAGGCTGGCCGTGCGCGTGAGATCGCAGGCGAGCGAGGCGACCAGCACGTCGATCACCGAGCGCGAGCGATCGCGGTAGTAGTAGCCGCTGTTGGTCGTGGGCGTCGGCTTCGTGCAGGTCAGGTTCTTCGCGTTCTTCAGCTGCTGCTGGACCGCGTCCCAGCCCGAACGCAGCGCCTCCAGGTGCGTCTGATCTTCGGCGCAGAGGCGCGGCTTGATCGACGTCAGCTCCTGTCCGAGCTGCGCGAACACCTGCTCGCGCAGCATGTCGTTGCGCGCCACGGCCGGATCCGTCATGCCGATGCCGGCGAACAGCTGCGCGGCCGCCGAGGCCGCGTCCTCGCGCGGATCGATCGGCACGCCCGACCCGTCGAAGATCATGCGGTTGTTCAGCGTCCGCGTGGTCTCGTCCTCGTTGGACATCACGCGGAACTCGAGCGACGGCCGCACGCCGCCCAGCGCCGGCCCGACGATCTGATCGATGCTGGGCCCCTTGCCGCCGGTCCAAAGCGACTGCATCCCGCCCTCGTGCGTGCCGCCGATGTCGTCCGCGGACTTGTTGCGCAGGCCGTTGACGATGGTGATGTAGTCCTTGTACGGGTCCAGCGCGGCGAACGTCGGGTGCATCTTGATGTTGCCGCGCTCCGGCCCGAGCTTGTCGGCGCCCCAGCTGTAACGAACGACGCCGTTGCCGCTGAACGCGAGGATCAGGAACCGCTTCGTGTCGGTCTGGCCGTAACCGGGCAACGCGCGCAGGAACGGCAACGCCAGCGCGCTGCCGCCCGCGGCCGCAAGGAATTTCCGTCGTGTGAGCTTCAGCTTCATCGGCAAGCCTGTCCCGCAAGCACTTTGTTGCGGTGCGAAAACGCGTACGTCCCGGTGACCGAGAGCAGAAGCTGGCGGATGCTGAACTGCCCGCCCGAGAACGCGTCCCACGCCGCCTTCAGCGAGCACGCGTCGTTCGCCGCCTCGTCGCGGCCCAGCGCGAAACGCGAAGCCTGGACCGCGAAGCACTGCTGGACGTACTCCGTCGTCGACAGCAACTGCTCCAGCTCGTAAGCGCCGCTGAACTTCCCGGTGACGGGCGACATCGGGCCCTTCACGATCTCGCCCGCGACGTTGACCATCTTGCCGTTCTCCGTGTCCTGGTAGCGGCCGATCTTGTCGTAGGCGTTGAAGGCGTAGCCGATCGGATCCAGCCAGCGGTGACAGTTGGCGCATTCGGCGACGCTGGTGTGCGCGTCGACGGCTTCCTGCGTGGTCTGGTTGGCACCGACGGGCACGTTGCGCTCGACGCCCGCCGGGGGCATGGGGATGCGATCGCAGAGCAACTGCTCGCGGACCGCCTTGCCGCGCAGCACCTGCGACGGGGTCTGCGGGTGCGCGTTGTACGCCAGGAACGCCGCACGCGTCAGGATGCCGCGCCGGTTGTCGGGGAGCTGCGCCGCCGCGAACGGCGTCGCGGGCGCGGACGCGCCGTAAAGCGACGCAAGGTCGGCGTTGATGTACGAGGAATTCGAGGTCAGCAGCTGCGGAAAGCTGGTGCTGTTCGCGACGGCGTTCTCGAACACCAGCGTGATCTCGCGCGACATCGCGTCGCGCAGCGCCGGCGTGAACGCGGTGTCGTCACGCGAGATGCGGAGGATGTCCGCGATCTCCAGCCACTGCAGCACGAAGTCGTCCAGCATCGCCTGGCCGCGCGAATCCGACAGCATCGTCCCCGCCCGCTGCATGATCTGATCGGGCGTCGCCAGCCCGCCCGCGTCGGCGGCGTCGAGCAGCGGCTGGTCGGGCACCGACCGCCAGATGAACGAGGCCAGGCGCCCGGCGATCTCCGACGGCGTCAACGCCGCCGCGTCGGTGCCCGCGGTTCCGGTCTCGATCACGAACAGGAAGCGCGGCGAAAGCAGGATGCTCCGGACCACCGCCTCCACCGCGCCGTTCGCATCCAGCATCGCGCGGACGTTCGTGTACAGCGTTCGCAGCGCGGTCTCGGCGTCGGCGTCCAGCGTCCCGTGGAAGGCGCGCCGCGCGATTTTCATCAGGTACGTCTGGGCGCACGCGGCGTCCGAGGCCGCGCAAGCTGACGCGGTCGCAAAGCGGGTGACGAAGCCGGACGACACCGACTCCGCCGCCGTCATGTAGCCTTCGTTGTTCGTCGACGAGAGCGTCGTCTGGATGTTGGCGATGAAGCTGCCGACCTTCTCGTCCGCCGGGAAGCCGCTGGCGGCGGTCAGGTCGGTCGTCTGCGCAAACAGATCGCGGACGGCGTTGCGGTACTCGACGCTGGAGATGCGGCGAAGGGGCGTCGGCCCGACCTGCGTCTGCAACGCGGTCGTGCACGAGGCGATCGCTTGCGGCCCCGGCCCGGGCGGCGGCGGGACGACGCCCCCGGCCGCCCCGCTCATGCCCCCGCCGCCCGTCGGGCCGCCGGCGCCGCCCGTGCCCGATCCGCCCGCCTTGCCTTCGCACGCCGACGCCGCGACGAGACACAACAGGAGCGCGCGCGGTGAAACGCGTGGGGAGCCGCCGAGCTTTGCTCGGCGCGTACCGTCGCGGGAGGGTTCGGGAACCCTCTCAGGGTTCCCGAGATAAGCGAAGCGAAGCACGACGCACGACCAGCCTAAGCCGAATGCCTGCAACGAACAATGGCCACGCGCGACGTGAGACGGGTCACAACTCCCGCCGAACCATGGGTTTTACGGAGCCGTCATCTCGAACGCGACGGCGTAGTTCCACTGGTTCGAGCGAAACCGCAAGCGCGCCGGCCCCGTCGGTCCCGTCCACGGCTGCGACAGCGACGCGGTGCTGGCGGCCATCGCCGTCACCGTCGTGTCCGCAGCCAGGCCCGAACCACCGACGGCGTCGACCATGTCGTGCGGCGCGCGCCCGAAAAAGGCGCCCGCCGTCACCGCCGCGACCTGCGGCGAGCCGTTCGTCATGTTGCAGTCGATCTCGACGACGTCGGGGCCGACAAGCGGATCGGAGTCGTGGAGCTGCCCGAAGCGACCGCTCACCAGACCGCCCGCGAGCGCCGTCGCATCCTGGGTCATCGCGTAGCGCACCACCACCGGAGCGGTGGTCGTGTCGGGCAGACGGTCGATGCCCAGCCGGATCGTGTCGCCGTCGATGGTCGCGTTGGTGATCGTCACCTCGCCCTGGCTGTCCTCGATCTCGAAGCCGCGTCCGTTCTTCCAGGCCGGGTGGATGAACTGGTGCGGCGCGCCGAACGCCTCGTCCCACGCCAGCGGCGGCGACGGCACGTGGAAACGGACGCTGATCGTCTGTCCGTCGGCGGTGATGGCGATCGGCTGCAACGGCTGCCAGTCGTGTCCCAGCATCACGATCTCGTAGAAGACCTCCGCGTATTTCACGCCCAGGCGATCGTACTGACCGGCGACCAGGTGGATGTGATCGCTCGCGTACGCGTACTGGTACTTCGGCCCGGCGCAATAGATTTTGCCGGGATGGTCAACGCCTGCCTTCCAGGCGGCGACCGTCGACGTCGACCGGCCCGTCACCGGGTCGGCGTGCTGCTGCGACACAATCAGGGGGATCGCACGCGTCTGCCCGGTGATCGCCATGAGGTCCTTTTCGTAATCGGACTGCAGGCGGGCGATGTCGTCCTCGTAGCTGGGCAGCTCGGCGTCCTTCTCGCCGTGGGTCAGCATGACCGCGCAGACCTCGTAGCGTCCGCCGGCGGCGGTCACCAGCCGCGCCAGCGCCTTGGCCTCGAACAGCGACGCCGCGTAGGCGTTACCGGTGCCGTTCTTCTGGATGACGGTGATGCTGGAATCGCCCTGCCCCACGACGGAATGCACGCTGATGAGACCGGCGCCGGTCATCGTCCGGTTGGTGGCGTCCAGCTGCG
>DATMZL010000082.1:0-7895 GCA_035607075.1 Polyangia bacterium | reverse complement strand
GTGCACGAGATCTTCCTGGTGGCGGACCGGCGCCTGCCCGAATTCCGCGGCGACGCGAAGGTGACGACGTGGCTGTACCGGATCACGGAGCGCGTGGTGCGCGGGCGGCGCCGCAACGAGCGCCTCCGCCGCTGGCTGGGGCGGACACGAAGCGCCGACGTCGAGCGCGCCGTCGCGCCGTCGCAGCTGACGCCGATCGAGGAGCTGGAGCGGCGGCGTTCGGCGGACACCGTCTACCGGATCCTCGAACGCATTCCGGACAAGTATCGCGACGTGCTGATCCTGTTCGAGCTGGAAGGCGCGTCGGGCGAGGAGATCGCGGCGCTCACCGGACGAAAGCTGGCGACGGTCTGGGTTCACTTGCACCGGGCGCGCCGGCATTTTCTCGAAGAGATGGAACGCGAAACCGGAGAACACCGATGAACGAACGATCTCCTGTCGGCGACCGCTGGGTCACGAGCGCGCCCGAGGGCAGTCCCGAGGCGCGCGCCGGCGCCCTCCTGCGCCAGGCTGTGCGAAGTGAGCCGCTGGAGGAAGCGCGGCTGGCCGCGATCCGCAATCGCTTGCGTCGCGATCGACGGAGGCCGCAGCGGCACTGGGCGCTGCGGCTGGCGATCGCGATCGGGCTCGTGTTTTCCGGCGGGGCGCTGACCGCGGCGGGGCAGCGATACCTTCACCTCTTCGTCCCGCCGAATCCCACGCGGCCGCCGCAACAAAGCGCACCGGCGCCGGCGCACGCGCGGCACGTGCGGGTCACCGCGAACGCCGCCGCCCCGGAGACTTCGCCGCCGCCCGAAGTGCCGGCGCCGATCGCGCCTCCTCAGGAGCCGGTCGCGACGCCTCCGGTCCCCTCCCCTCCGATCCATGACGTTCTCGCATCCCCCCCGCGCATCCCGTCTCCGACGAGATCGCCGCCACTCCCGACGCCGCCCGAGCCGGTCGGCCTGACACCCGCGCCCTTCGCCGCGCCCGCCGCGAGCGCGTCCCCGCTGGCCGAGGAATCGCGCCTGCTGAGCGAGGCGCTGCGCAAGCTGCGCCAGGACGACGACCCGCGCGGCGCGCTCGCGATCCTGGATGATCACGACGCGCGCTTCGCGACCGGCGTGCTCGCTCCCGAAGCGACGCTCGCCCGCATCGAAGCGCTGCTCAAGACGCGTCGAAACGCCGACGCGCTCGCGCTGCTCGATCGGATGACGCCGTCGGCGACCGGCAGCGGGCGTGACTTGCTGATCGCCCGGGCCGAGCTGCGGGCGGCGGCGGGCCGGTGCGGCCCCGCGTCGGCGGATCTCGATTCGTTGCTGCGCCGCGATCCGCGGCTGGATGCGATCACCGAACGCGCGCTCTGGAGCCGCGCCGCCTGCCGCGCGACGGCCGGCGACGCGGAGGGCGCGCGCAGCGATCTGCGGGACTACCTGGCGCTGTTTCCGGACGGTCGGTTCGCGGGCGACGCCCGGGCGGCGTTGCGACGGTGAAAGGTTTCCGCGCCTCGCGCCACAGGGCCACCATGACGACAGCCACCCACCGCCGGATCCTCGCGGCCACGCTCGCTGCGGCGGCGATCGCGCTCGCCGGATGCGACAACCGGCATCTGATCGGAACGTTCGACGGCGGCGCTGGACCGGCCGACGACGGTGCTCTACCGCCCGACTTCGACGCCCTCAGCCCGGATAGCAGCACCAGCCCACCTCCGGACGGGCGCCCGAACCTCCCGGATGCCGGCGACCTCGGCCCGCTCCAGTCGTGGACCGGCTACATCGAGAACTATCAATTCAAATCCGGATCCGACACCGTCAGGATCGCCTTCGCGTCCGATTCGGCCGGCAACGTGGTGGGCAAAGTGATCCTGGGCAACGCCACCCCGCCCCCGCCCCCGACGGACCCGAACGTCGGTTATCCGGCGGACCTCGTCGGCGCAGGCCCGCCCCAGATAGGAGGGGCCGCCGGTTACGTCGCCGAGGGATACGCGTACACGATGCGCGACGCGACGCTGTCCGGGCGGCGGCTGCAGTTCGGCGTCGGTCTGTGGGAGCTCTGGCAAGGTTGGTGCGCGCTCGAGACGCCGGTCGACGGATCGAGCCTCTGCGTTCACAACTGGGGCAGCATGTTGTCCGGAGACGGCATGCATTGCGCGCTGCTGAATCCGACGACGAACCAGTACGAGCCGATCGACTGCGGCAAGCTTCAACTCTGCCTCTACTCGATGGTGTGTCGCTGCGACGCGACGAGTTGCTCCGTCCAGGACACGGGAAGCGTGATCGAGTTCGATGTCACCATCACCAACGATCTCGCAGACGGCAGCACCACCGTCGGCGGAAATCGCAACGTTCACTTCACGAAGGGTCCGTGATCAGTCGGGGTCCTCGATGCGCCAGACGCCGTCCTCGCGGACGAAGACGACCTCGAGATCGGGTCCGTAGGGCATGTGCGCCTCGTCGCCGGACTCGACGATCGGGGCCGCCAGCGCCGCCTGCAGGCGCGAAAGCATCGCGCGCGTCTCCTCCTGGTGCGCCTCCCAGTACTGGCGCAGCTTGTCCGCGGTGAGGTCGCCGCGGTGCCGGCGCGGCACCAGGCGCAGCACGATGTCGTAGCGGCGCTCGCCCAGCGCACGCACGAACGTGCGCAGCGCGGCGCGCGGCGTCCGTTGGCCCCACACCTCGGGCGGCGGCCCGTCGACGCGCCAGCGGCCGTTCTCTAGCATCAGTGCTATCGTCTCGTCCTGGGGGAGCGGAACGTCGACGCGCGGCGCGACGCGCGCCGCCTGCTCGTTGATTCGCTTGCCGTACGCCGTCGTGTCTGCGGGGTTCGCGCCCAGCCCGGCCGCGAACGCCTCGTACGATATCCGCTTCTGAAAGTCGGTCGACGTCAGCGCGTAGGCGCCGCGCACGTCACCGCGGGCGAGCGCGGTCCCGAAGTCTTGCACCGCGGCCGCCGGACCCTCCGGCTTGTGCGCGCAGCCGGCAGCGACGGCCAACACAAGAGTGGCGACGCGGACAAGACGCGGACCCCTCACCCTAACCCTCTCCCCGCTTCGCGGGGCGAGGGGACCGGAGCTTCGCGGGGCGAGGGGATCAGATCCGATCTCCCTCTCCCGCTTGCGGGAGAGGGTCGGGGTGAGGGCAAGCCTTGCGAGCGGCAGCATTCGCCCTGGAGCCGGTCATTCGGCGGGCGGCGCGGGCGTGTCGCTTGCCGCCGGGGCGCTCGAGATCGTGAGGCGGTACGGATCGTCGGGGTTTCCTTCACCGCCGCCCGCGATGACGCGGATGAGGACGTTTCCGCCCTCGACGCGCATGCTCGCGCGCAGCGGCTTACGCCCCTTCCCGGTAGGTTTCCCGCGCGATAGCACGACGCCCTCCTCATTGGCGATCTCGAGCTTCGCGGTGGCGCGCTCCGGCGGCGCGACCTCGACGGTCAGCATGACCGGCGCCGCCGCCGCGTACTTGAACACGTCGACGTCGCCGCGCCCCAGGTAACCTTGCACCGTCCCGTCGGTGACGACCTGCGCGTGCGCCGGATCGTCGTTCGGCTCGACCTCGCCGCCCGCCTTGGGCAGCTCGGCGCTGACGCGAAGGTCGTAACGCTGGTCGGCGCTCCACCCGAAGTCCGACGACGCGATCACAAAAAGCTGCGTCGTTCCGGCCGGCACCAGAACGTTGCGGAGCGCGACCCGCTCGCCGCGCCGGCCGCGCGCCTCGGAAAGCTTCTTGCCCGTCGCGTCCGCGATCGCGAGCCGCGAGCTGACGCCCTCGATCGGATCCAGGTCGGCGGCGAGCACGCTCCCGTCGGCCACCGCCGACGTGTTCACGCGGAAGACATCCTGGTCGCGGCGCCAGCCGAGAAAACCGATCGCCTCGCCGGGCAGCGACAGCTCGTTCGCCTGCGTGATCGCGTCGTCCGGCTCCAGCTCGGCGCCCGGTTCCAGAGCCATCGCCCGGACGACAATCTTGTAGCTGCCGGGCGCGTCTCCTGCAGCGGCGCGGCGAACGCGAACAAACGGCGCCGCCAGCGAGATCGGCAGATTCGGGATCGACACCATCTGGCCCGGCTCCGCCCCGCTCGCCGAGATCACCGTCCGCCCGACGGTGTCCAGCACCTCGATCTTCACGGCGACCGTCGCCTCCGGCGTCACGTCGACGCGCGCCATGAACTGGGGCCTGGGCGGCGGGGGCACAGCCCCGTCGGGCCCTGCGGCCACGACCGGCGCCGCGTCGGGGACACCGCCGTCCGGCCCCGGCATCCCGATGCGGAACGTGTCGACGTCGGGCTTGCCCTTCACCGGCCAAGCGACCGCGCCGGACACGGCCACGGGCGCCCCCGGCGTCACCACCAGGCGCTGCGCCTTCGAGATCGTATCGTTCGGTTCCACCTCGGGAACCGCTGTGACGTCGCCGCCCGGCTTGGGTTCAGGCGTGACGACGACCGCGGCGCCGTCCGGCTTGGGCAGCTTCGAGCGGGGGCAGGCAGGGATTGAGAGCAACGCGAGGACCGAAATCAGCGTTGACGTGAATCGGGAACCCTCAAAGGGTTCCCGAACCCTCCCGCGATGGTTCGCGGCGAGCAGAGCTCGCCGGCTCCCCACGCGGCCTGCCCTCACTTCGCCTCACGCGGCTGGATGGAGGCCATCATCTCCGCCTCCGCGACCAGGACGTCGCCCACCTTGGCTTCGCCCTTCAGCTTCCAGATCGCCTTGCCCTTGCGCAGCGGAACCACGTCCAGCGTCAGCACGTCGCCCGGGACCACCGGCTTGCGAAACCGCGCGTTGTCGATCGCCATGAAGTAGACCACGTGCGTCTCGGGGTTGAACGAGGTGACGTGGGCGGCCAGCAGCGCGCCGGCCTGGGCCAGCGCCTCGATGATCAGGACGCCGGGCATCACGGGATGCCCGGGGAAGTGGCCGTTGAAGAACGGCTCGTTGCGCGACACCAGCTTGCGGGCGATCACCCGCTCCTCGCCGATCTCGTCGACGCGATCGACGAGCAAGAACGGGTAGCGGTGCGGAAGGATCCGCTCGATGGCGACGATGTCGAGCAAGGCCGCCTGCTACTTCTTGGGAGGCGTCTTCGCGGGCGGCGTCGCCGGCGCGGCCCCACCCTTCCCGGCCGCCCCGTTGTACCGCCGGATCAGCTCGTTGGTCAGATCCAGGTGGGGCTTCGCGAACACCAGCGCCGACTTGTCGACGATCATGGCGAAGTTCTCGGCCGCCGCGATCTCGCCGATGATCTTGGTCATGCGCTCGAAGATCTTTGCCGTCTCTTTCTGTTCCTTGCCCGACAGGTCCTGCTGGTGACGCATGTACGTCTGCTGAACCTTCTCCAGCTTCGTGCGCAGCTCCGCTTCCTTCTCGCGCACCTTGTCGGGGCTCAAGAGCGACCGCTTCTTGTCGAGGTCTTCGATCTCTTTCTTCAGCTGGTTCTGCTGCTCGTCCAGCTCCTTCTGTTTCTGCTCGAAGTCCTTCTTGAGCTTGTCCTTCGCCTTCCGCCCGTCGTCCGTCTCGTTGAGGGCGCGCTGCATGTCGACGTAGCCGATCTTCAGGTCGTCGGCGAAAGCAGCCGACGTGCTCAGCAAAAAGACCGCTGCGACCAGGAACTGTGAAACGCGTGACATTTGTATCTCCTGAGGAAGTGCCGGTTGCTTAACACGGATCAGAAGAAATTGCCGATGGTGAACTCGAAAACGATGGGCTGCTCGCCGGGGAGCGTCTTGAACGGGATGCCCCACTCGAAGCGCAGCGGGCCGATCGGCGAGAACCACCGGAACCCGAACCCCCAGCTCTGACGGTACGCCGACCAGTTGAGGGGCCCGAGGCAGGGGTTCTTGCTGTCATCCACGACAGACGGACGGATGCTGCAGTACTGATCTTCCAAGTTGAACGCATTCCCCATGTCCGTGAACACGACGCCGCGGATCCCGACCTTGTCGAAGATCGGGAACTCGATCTCCGCGTTCATGATCACGTTCATGTTGCCGCCGACCAGGAAGTTCCGCAGCGACGAGTCCTGCGCCCGGTCGCTGAGCGCGCGGATCACCGGCCCCAGCGAACGCGGCGGGAAACCGCGCACGTCGTAGATACCGCCGACGAAGTAGCGCTCGAAGATCGGCACGCCGCGCGGGTCGCGGCTGGCGATGAGGCCCGCGTTCGCCTTGAGGCGCAGCACGAACGGCCCCCAGATCGGATAGAACGCGCGCGCCACCGCCTCGTACCGGGTGAACACGTTCTCCGACAGCAGGAAGTGGTCCGCGACCTCGCCCGAGATGGTGTTGTACCAGCCGCGCGTCGGGAACATGCGGTTGTCGCGCGTGTCGTACGACAGCAGCGCGCGCCCCGACGACGTGATGCCCGAGCGCAGCAGGTTCGCGATCGAACCGATCGGCGTGGGCTGCAGCGCGGCGCTGGAGAACAACCCGGTGAACCCGCTGGTCGAGACGCTGACGTCCTCCAGCGTGTACGTCAGCAGGAGACGCGTGTCCTCGGCGAGCAGATAGCCCCAGGTCAGCGACCCACCCTTCGACGACCGTACGAACGAGAACAGGAACTGGTCCTGCTTGAACAGGTTGAAGCCGAACGTCCACTTGGTGTCCAGGAAGTAGAGGTCCTGGAACTGTAGAAGAAAAAGTTGGCGCAGGCTGGAGAGCTGCGCCTGCAGCGTCAGCAGCTGGCCGCGGCCGAGCAGGTTGTTCTGCGAGATCTGCGCCTGGGCGATGAAGTTCTCGACCGACGAGAACCCGGCGCCGATCTGGAACGTCCCCGTCGGCCGCTCGGCGACCTCGAAGTTGACGTCCATCTTGTCGTCGCTGGACCCGCGCTTGGTCGAGACGTCCACCTTTTCGAAGAAACCCAGCGCCGTGGCGCGCCGCTTCGAGTAGTCGAGCTGCGACTGGTTGTAGGTATCGCCCTCGTAGATGCGCAGCTCGCGGCGAATCACCTTGTCGCGCGTCTTGGTGTTGCCGCGGATGCGGATGCGGTCGAAGGTGACCAGCGGGCCCTTCTGGATCTCGAAGGCCACGTCGACGGTCCGCGTCTTCTCGTTGACGGGCGTGGACGGCGTCGCGTTGACGTAGGCGTAGCCGCGGTCCTTGTAGTAGTCGGTCAGCTTCTGCAGGTCGTCGGACAGCTTCGACCGGTTGAAGATCTCGCCGGTCTTGACCGAGACGCGCTCGAGGAAGAACTCGCGCGGCGCCAGCAGCTCGCCCGTCACGTCGACCTTGCCGAGGCGGAACTGCGGCCCTTCCTCGATGGAGATCGTGATGTACATCGACTGCTTGTCGGGCGACAGCTCGACGAGCGGGTTCGCGACCTTCACCTGCACGTAGCCGCGATCCCAGTAGTGCGCCTGGATCAACAGCAGGTCGCGCTGGAACACGTCCTCGCGGTAGGTGCCGGCTGACGTCATGAACGAGAGCAGGTTGCCCTCGTGCGTGCTGATGACGTCGCGCAGCTCCGCGTCGGGGATCGCCGCGTTGCCGACGAAGTTCACGCGCCGGACCTCGACCTTCGCGTGCTCGCTGACGTGGAACCAGACGTCGACGGTGGACGAGGTGTCGCGCTTGACCTCGTACGTCACCTCCGCCATGTAGAACCCCTTCTCGACGTAGAGGTCCTTGATCTTCTCGACGTTCTTCTTCAGCTTCGCGAGGTCGAGGATCTGCTCCTTCTTGATGTCGAGGACCTCGTTGATCTTCGACAGCGCGACCTCGTCGTTGCCCGCGACGTAGATCTTCTTGATCGCCGGCTTCTCCCGGAGGATGAAGGTGACGGTCGATCCGGCCTTCGCCTCCGACACCTCGACCTGGACGTCGTCGAAGTAGCCCATCTTCCAGATCGTGTGGACGTCGTCGCGCAGCATCTCCTGCGTGAGCGTCACGCCGGGCGCCGTCTTGATGTTCACCTTGATGGCGTC
>DATMZL010000423.1:0-3594 GCA_035607075.1 Polyangia bacterium | reverse complement strand
GGAGTGGGCACACCCAACATCCATCCGCACGGGACTCTAAGCGCCAGACGCGACCCTGAAATTTCCCGGCCCTCCCAGAGAAAAGCTTAGGGAAAATGACACCTCGTCACGGGCGGAAATTCTGCTGCGGCCCCGGTAAGTGATCGGCGGAGAGACTTTATGGACCAGCATGCGCCGTATAACTACTTTCTGAACGTGACGCCCTCCGATACGGTCGATCTGGAGCGGATGACGGATGCGATCTATGTGGGGGTGACGGGGGATATTGCGGTGGTGGGGCAGAACGGGGTCCCGGTGACGTTCAAGGCGGTGCCGGTGGGGCAGCGGTTGGACGTGCAGGCGCGGCGGGTGAATGCGGCGGGGACGACGGCGACCAATCTCGTGGCGCTGTTTTATTTGTGAGGGGTTATGCCGGACGACGAAGTGACGACGGAGCGGGTGGCCGAGTGGCTCGTGAACCAGTGTCTGAACGAGGACGGCTGGCAGATCGACGTGAAGATCGAGGTAATTCCGGCGACGGACCCGTGTCCGATGACCGACGCCGACCGGGAGATGTTGCGGGCGCAGACGACGGTGACGTTGCAGGCCGTGGCGCGGCAACTCAAGCTGCGGACGTGGTGTGACGAAGAAAAAGACGCCGCGCCGCCGACCACGCCCGAGCCCGGTGCGGGGCCGTGGACGCTCACCGAGACCTTCCCGACCACAGGAGTGTGAGCGGGCGCCTATGGGCGCTATGACCACAAAGACCGTCCCGGCCGCGAGTGCAACCGATCTCAATCTCGTCGTGGCGACGATTGTCGCGTCGCGCCTGCCGATGGGCAACGACGAGCAGTCGCTCAAGAACGCGCAGAACATCATCGACTGGGCGGCGGACCTCGCGGTGAAAATCGCGGCGTCGGTCGACCAAGCGGTGAAGGACGCGGAGGCGGCAGAGGTGCCGCCTCCGGTCGAACCGCCCGCCGCGCGCCACAAGGTGTAACGGCGCGTCGGCGTCGCGGTGCCCACGTCAGACCGACCGGGTCAGAAGGGGAGAGGTGTTGGCGACCGTCCCGGTCGCATGAATCAACAAGACCGCTACGTCTTGGTGGCGGCGGCGATCCTGGCGCAGGACCGCTTGCCGCACGCGCCCGTGCCCGAGATTGATGCGGCGACCGAGCAGACCGTCGAGTGGGCGGTCAAGGTCGCGCGCATGCTGCGGGTCGCGGTCGAGGAAACGGTTCCCGAGTATGACTGACGAGGAGCGCACCATCGCGCTCATCGCCGGGAACATCCTCACCGGCCGGATGCCCTTTGGCGGCGGCGGACCCGACGCGGACCTCCAAGCGGTCGCGTGGGCCGTGTCCCTTGCGCGCCTCATTGTCGAAGAGGCCCGCGCGCCCGAGGCGGGGCCGTCGTGAAGACGCCCCCGGTGTCCTGCCCGCACTGCGGCGAGACCCAGCAGATCGATCTCGCGGGGCGGCAAGGCTTCTGTAACACCTGCGGCAAACTCTGGGTCGTCACGCCCGTGCCGCCGAGGCCCGCCGCGTGACGCCCGAACTCCGTGACACCATCCTCCGCCTCAGCGAGGAACTCGCGCGCCGTCGCGCGTGTCCCTTCCGCGCCTACTTCCCCGACGAGGGGCCGCTCCGCCGTGCGCTGTATCCGCGCTCGCTGATTTTCTGGAAGGCGGGCATCAACAATCGCGAGCGGTTGTTCCTCGCCGCCAACCGCACCGGCAAAACCGTCAGTGCCGCCTACGAGCTGACCGCGCACGTGACCGGCGATTATCCCGCGTGGTGGGAGGGCCGACGGTTTCCGCACGCGACGGGTTGGTGGGTCGCGGGCGACACGCGCGAAACCACGCGCGACATTCTCCAGTGGGAACTCTTCGGCGCGCGCGAAGCGATTCGCCACGGCACGTACTCCGGGATGATTCCGGCGCATCTCATCGTCGACCGCACGATGAAGAACGGCGTCGCCGATTGCCTCGACACCGTGTGGGTGCGCCATGTCGAACGGCAGCACGGCGCCCCGACCACGTCCACGATTCAGTTCAAGAGCTACGACCAGGGCCGCGAAAGTTTTCAGGGCACGTCGTTGACGGGCGGCGTGTGGCTCGACGAAGAACCGCCCGATGCGAGTGAGCAACCCACGGGCGGCGGCACGCCCTCCGGCGCCGGGGACATCTACACCGAGTGCCTGCTGCGCACGGCGACGACCAACGGCCTCCTCATGACGACGCTCACGCCGCTGCGCGGGCTCACCCCGTTCATCGACCACTACCTCGAAACCTCGCTGATGTGCATGGCCGACGGCACGCTCATCAACGGCAAGGAAGGGATGTTCGGCGTCACGCCCGAGGAGGGCGACGACATCCCGCACGGAGATCGCCTCTGATGGTGGTCCTGGTGCATTGGCGCCCGCGCAAACCGCGCGCCGCGACCTTTCATCACAACGTCCGCGTGGACCACGTGGAGGGGATCACGTGCGACGGCCGCATCGTCTCGCTGATCCAGGCGCAGGACGCCATCCGGTTTCCCTTGCGGTGGGTCGCCGAGTTTCAACTCTTCGAGGACGCGCCATGAGTCGCGACGTGATCACGCGCGAGGACTGGGTGCGCTACGCCGGGAAGGCGATAGCCGCGTCGATGGGGCCGCTCCTGCGACGGCGCATGGTGCACGAGGGCTTCTACGCGTTCTGGGCGCGCGTGCAGCCGGAGTTTCAGGCCCGGCTCGGGATCGTGTTCACCGAGGGCGAGGTCCGCGAGATGTACGCCTATATCGCCTCGTTGCCGGACCTGCGACCGGGCGTCGCACGTTGAGAGGACAGCAGGACCATGAAGAAAACCACCGTCGTTGTGAAAGCGCCGAAGAACAGCAAGGGCGCCGGAAGCTGGACACACAAGGGGAAGGGCTGCTGAGTTGCACTACCTCGACACGCTCGCCGGGATGTCCGCGCACCGCGCGTGGCTCCTGTACGGCATTAAGAAGCCGGGCTGGGGACCGCAGGATGAGCAGCTCGCGGTCCACCAAACGCTGGCGCACTGGCGGACGCTCGTCCAGGAGGCGGTGCTGGAGGTTGACGCGCCGTGGGACGGTCCCGGCCTGTTGCCGCCGGTCCGGCTCCCTAGCCCGCCGCTGCCCGCAGTTGCGCAACCCGCCGCGCAGTTGCGCGAATCCGAGGAGGACGTGTGCCCATCCCCTCCTCCACCGCGTCGGGGCCGTCGGGCACGCGGCTTTTCAGGACCCGACCCGACCCCGGTGCGGCCCTATGGGGTATCTGGTGTGACGCGACTCCTCGTGGGGTATTCGCGTGGCTATGTCCCTGGGGAGCGCATGAGCGACCCCACCGGCCGCGACGACGAACGGTGGCGCCGCACGTATGACCGGTCGAGACAGTTGACGTTATGAGCCGTTTTATCGTCACGGCTGATTGGGATAACAACGCGCCGCATCTCACCGAAGATGCGAAGGCGGAGCTGAAGGCGTCGATTCCCGCCTACCAACTCGACGCCCGCACACGCGGCATTCCGCAGCTCGGCGCGGGCGTCATCTATCCCATCCCCGACGATGACATCGAGTGCGACCCGTTCTCGATTCCCGATCACTGGCCGCG
>DATMZL010001143.1:0-5639 GCA_035607075.1 Polyangia bacterium | reverse complement strand
CGCCCTCGCGGCCGCCGAGCTTCCGCTCGGCCGTTCGGTTCTGTCCGCGCTGGTGGTCGAGAACGTCGGCGGGCTGAAAGAGGACGAAGCGGTCCGCTGGCTGGCCGCGCTGGTGCCTTGCCTCCGTCCGGGCGGGCGGCTGATCGCGGCTGACGCCACCTCTAGCACCGCCGCCGCCGCGCGAGTCGCGGGCGCGTTCCTGTCCGCAGCGCTGACGGACATCGTGCAGGAGTGGCCGCGCGACGGGGCATTGCTGACCATTGGTGTCGCGCCGACGGCGTCCGTCATCGACGCGCGTTTCGCTGACGCGTTGTCGGCGGACGGATCCCGCGGGAACAGCGGGTAGATCGGCCGGCGACGCTGTCGGGGCCCGACGCGCATCAGCCGCAGCCTAACAGGAACCGGAGTTTTTCGGCGCTGTGTGGGTTTTTCTCCGACGCGTAGCAGGCCTCCGAATTCCGGTGGGCGAAGGAGAATGGGGTAGGCTCTTACAGACGACATGCTCTTGCGATGGAGCCTGGGTCTCGTCGTTTCGGTGCTGGCGCATCTTGGCGTCGTCGCCATCTGCTTGTTCCTGGGCGCGAGCAGCTTCAGCGGCCCGGTCGACGTCGAGATCGCGGGCGTAAACCTCGAAGAGATCAAGGATTTACCGCTGGGAGGCCCGCAGGCCGGCGAGGCCAGATCCGGCGCGTCGGCGCGCATGCGCAGCCGGGCGCCACAGGCCCCCGCCGAAGGGACGATGGCCGAAAGGCCGGGCAAGGACGAGAAGACCAGCGGCACCAAGCCCGGCGACGACGAGGCGGGGCCCGCGCCGACCAGCGACCTGGGGGCGTACGCGCCGCAGGGATCGCGGCTGACGGTGTTGATGCGGCTGGACCGGCTGCGTGGAACCGATTACGCGCCGCCCGTCGGCGATCTGCTGATGCGGCTCCCCGACGGGCAAGATTTCGTCAGGGGCACGGGACTCGACCTTTTCGGGGACCTCGACGCGTTGCTGGTCGCCACGCCCAATCCCCTCGACGCGTCGGTGACCTTCGTGGCGGTGCGGCACCGCCTGGACGACGCCAAGGTGCGCGCCGCCCTGACCGCTGGCGCGAAGGCGTCCGACTACACGCTGACCTGGCGGACGCAGGGCGGGCGGCCGATTGGCGAGCGGCACCCGCTGGAGGCGCGCCGGCGCTGGCGCGACGACCGGCTGATCGTCCTCGCGGCGCCCGGGCTGACGGTCGTGACGCCGCGTGCGTACCGCGCGCTGCTGCTCGCCCCCGCCGCATCGCCGGGCGAAAGCGGACCCACCGGCGGTGAAGGCGACGGGCCGGACGGCGGGGCGACCGCGCCGCCGGCGCTCAAGGGCGGCTGGGCCACGCTGCTCACCCGCATCGACGCCGAGGAGGGCTTGATGCCGGCCGACGGAGCGGTGATGGTGAACGCGGTCGACATCTTCAAATCGCGTGCGCCCTCGCCGGGCGAGCCGCCCGAGCTTTATGGCATGCCGATTCCGGCCGCGATCAACGGGGTCATCGGCATCGCAGACGCGCCCTACCTGGACGTGACCGCGGAGTTCAAGACCGAAGCGCCCGCGCAGCAATGGGAGACGCAGTGGCCGACGGTGCAGCGCAAACTGCGCACGCATCCGTTGCTGGTCCTGAGCGGTTTTTCCACGCTGGTGACGCGGGCGAAGCTGGAACGCGAAGGGCGGATCGTGCGCTTTCACCTGGCGGTATCGCACGACGAGACGCTGCGGCTGCTGACGATGGCGTCGCACTTCATGACCAGGCGCTACGGCGACAGCGACGGCCTCCCGCGGTAGCCGCGCGACGAAATCTGAAACCGCGCCGAGATCCATCGGCGCGGACGTGCGTCTGGGGCCGGGCACTCACGAGGAGGCCCGGTCATGGACGCGAACGCGAAGACGCCGAACACCCCGTCACCTTCACCTACACCCGCGACGAAGACGCCCCGGACGCCGCGCCGGATCGTCACCTACACCATCCTGGGCGGCGCCGTGCTGACGCTGATCGCGGTCCTGGGCGTGCAGCGTCAGAGTCGCGCGGTCGCGAGCCAACCCGGTCCGAAGCCGGTCGGTGTCATGCCGTTGCCGCGCGCCCCCGAGCCGCCGGACCCGCTGGCCCAGACGCCCGTCGCCGCGGCGCGGCCGCGGGTCGAGCTGGTGTTCGCGCTCGACACAACCGGGTCGATGAGCGGCCTGATCGAGGGCGCGAAGAAGAAGATCTGGAGCCTCGCTAGCTTCGTCGCGCAGGGGCAGCCGACGCCCGACCTGCGCGTCGGTTTGATCGCGTACCGCGACATCGGCGACGCGTACGTGACCAAGGTGTTCGACCTGGATCCAGATCTGGATCGCGTGTATCGCCGGCTGCGTAGCTTCCACGCCGAGGGCGGCGGTGACGGGCCCGAGCACGTCGCGCGCGCGCTTCACGAATCGGTTCACAAGATGTCGTGGAGCCAGGAGCAGTCGGTGGTGAAGGTCATCTACCTGGTGGGCGATGCGCCCCCGCACACCGACTACAACGACGGCTACGACTACCAGCGCGCGGCGCGCGCCGCCGCGGGCAACGGGATCCAGCTGCACACGATCCAGTGCGGCACCGACACGGCGGCCGAGAGCGCCTGGCGGAAGATCGCGTCGCTGGGTGGCGGTCAGTTCATGGCGATTCATCAGGACGGCGGCATGCTGGAAGAGCACACGCGCTACGACGACGAGCTGGCGCGCCTGCAGGACAAGCTGGGCGGGACGGCGATCGGGTACGGCGCGAAGGCGCCCGCGGTCGAGTCGGCGACGGCGGCGGCCGCGGCGGCGCCCGTGTGGGTCAAGGCGGCGCGCGCGGGCTACATGGCGAAGAACAAGAAGGCGGTCGGCGGCGAGGGCGACCTGGTCGAAGGCATCGCGAGCGGCGCGGTGAAGCTGGACGACGTGCAGGCGGATCTGCCCGCCGACATGAAGGCGATGGACAAGACGAAGCAGGCGGCCGTGATCGCGGAGAAGCAGAAGCAGCGCAACGAGATCAACAAGCGCATCGACGAGCTCAGCGTGCTGCGCAAGCGGGAGCTGGATGCGCGCGAGAAGGAAGCCGAGAAGAAGGGCGACGCAGCTGGCTTCGACGTCGCCGCCAAGCGGGCGCTGCGCAGCTCGGTGGCCGCGAAGCCCGCCGCCGGTCTGACCCTGGAGTAACGGTCATGAACACCAACTGGCGATTTCGAGACCATCGCGGGTTTCAGCACGACGCGATCGTCGTGATCGGAGCGGCGGCGGGCGTGGGCGCGCTGGCTTGGGCGCTGCCGCTGGCCGGTGCGGAGTGGTGGATGATGCTGGCGATCGGGCCGCTGCTGGCGCTGCTCGTGGCGCACGAGGGACGGCGGCGGCTGGCGACGGCGCTGACGGCGGTGGTGGGGGCGATGCTCGCGGGCGCGACCTGGCACGCGTTCGCGGGGCGCATCGAGGCGATGGCGGCGGGCGACGCGCTGCTGGTGGGTCTGCTGGCGGGGCTCGCGGCGACATCGGCACTCGTGATCGCGCACGTCGAGCGCATCGCCGAGCCGCCGCTGGCGCGGGCGCTTGTCGAGGCGCGCGCGACGCTGGGCGGGACCGCGGTGGAGGAGCGCGCGCTGGCCGAGCGCGCGGCGATCGCGCACGACCGGATCGTCGACGGGCTGGGCGGCGACGCCGGTCCCGACGGCCGCCGGCTCGCGAAGCTGGCGGAGGACGTGACGCGCGAGGTGCTCGCGCTGGCGGTACGCTGCCGCAAGCTGCGCGCCGAGCTGGAGCGCATCGACGTCGGCGCCGTGCGCGAACGCGCCGGGCAGCTGACGGCGGCCGCGGCGGAGAGCGCCGACGAGGCCGCGCGCGCCGATTTGAGCCGCGCCGCACGCGCGGTGGTTGCCCTCGATGAGCGCGCGCAGGCGCTTTCGGGGGCGGCCACCCGCGTGCGGGCGCGGCTCGAGCTACAGGTGGCGATGCTGGAGGAGACCGCGCTGGCGGTCGCCGCGCGCCAGGCCAGTGAGGCGGTCGACCAGGCGGACGCGCTCGCGCCGCTCGCCGACCGCCTGCACGAGGCGGGTTGCGACCTGCACGACCAGGCGGAGGCGCTTGTCGAGGCCAGCATCCACTAGGTGCTGCGACGTTGGGCGGGGCACGCCGTCCGTTCGATCGGAGGTGACATTGGGTGCGTATCGAACGGACGGCGTGAAGGGGGGGCGGTCGACAGCGTACTTCCCGTTCGCCTTCGACGCGAGGTTGGTCGTCGGCGGTCGCTCCGAGCCGATCCGCTTCACCTGGCTGGAGGACGACCGGCCTGCCGCGGACTTTCCCGGTGGCCGCGTCGAAGCCGATGACTTCGAGGACCTGCTCGATCTACTGCCCGGCGGCGGCGTCCTGCACGTCGTGATCCCCGTTCGCGTCGGCGGCGCCGACGGAACGCTCGAGGATGCGCCGCTCGCGCTGACGATCGAGCGCGCGCCCGATCCGCGGGGCGGAAGGCTGACCCGCTACCGCGCGGAGCTGGTGTGGCGCCGCGAGCACCACGGCGCGGAAGCGACAGACGTTCTCGACGAGATCTTCGAGGAGCTCCGGCGCCAACTCTGGCCGCGCGGCTGGCTGCGCTGCTGCGCCGGTTGTCGCTGGTCCCGGTACATCGGCAGCGTGGGGTGGGGCGAGCTTTCGTGTCTCGTCAGCGGCGGATGGGAAGCGACCGACGAGCTCTATCACTGCGACGGGTACGCACCGCGCCTGCCTCGTTCGCCCGTCAGAACGCGTAGCCGACGGACGGCGTGAATCTCACTGGAACGGGTCGACCCAGACCTTCTTCGGGCCCGCCGGCGGCGGCGTGGGCGGCTTCTTCGCGCCCGGCGGCGCGTCGGCCGCGACCTCCTCCATCGTCGTGCGCAGCTTGCCGCCCGTGTCGTCGGCCTTCACGCCCGGCGGCCGCGCCCAGGGAATGTCCTGCAGCGACTGGCCCGCGGTCACCTCGGTCATGTAGCGCGCGAACATCGGCACGGTCAGCATGAACGCGGCGTCCTTCTGTCCCAGCGGGCGCTCGCGCAGGTCGTCGCCGATCCAGGTCGACGTCATCCAGCGCGACGTGTAGCCGATGAACCAGGTGTCCATGGTCGCGCTGGACGTCCCGGTCTTGCCTGCCGCCGGAAAGTTCGCGCTGCGGATCGACGGCGCGTGGCCGCGCGTGACCACGTGGCGCAGCAGGATCGACGTCAGGTGGGCGGTGCGCGGCGCGATGGCCGGCTGCACCGGCGCTTCCGCCGCGAGCGCGACAAGTCGATCCAGGCGCTCGGCGGGCGTTCCGAACGGATCGCCGGGCGCGCTGTGGTCCTCGATGGTGACGCCGTTGCGGTCGCGGATGCGCCGGATGTAGACCGGGTCGACGATGACGCCGTTCTTCGCGAACGCCGAGAACGCGCGCGTCAGCTCGTCGATGCGCGTGCACGACGCGCCCAGCGCCAGCGCCTGATCGGGGATGATCGGCGTCGTGATGCCGAGCCGCCGCGCCCACTTCTCGACCTCCTTGCCGCCCACCAGCTTGAACAGCTGCACCGAAGGGACGTTCTTCGACCAGATCAGCGCGTACTCCATCATGACCTAGTACTCGACAGTGTTGTTAAGGTTGGTC
>DATMZL010000106.1:0-2756 GCA_035607075.1 Polyangia bacterium | reverse complement strand
ATCAGGACGCGGCCGATGCGCGGCACGTTGTTGCGCGGATCGAAGGTGTACCACCCGTCGCCCAGCCAGGCCTCGAACCAGGCCGCGAAATCCATCGCCGAGTACGGCGGAGGCATGCCGATGTCTCCGAGGTAGCCCGTGCAGTATCGCGCCGGGATGTTCATGCAGCGGCAAAGAGCGATCGCCAGATGAGCAAAGTCGCGACAGACGCCCCGCCGTTCGTTGAACGCTTCCCACGCCGTCTTCGTCGGGCTCGCAAATTCGTAGCCGAACGCGAGGTGCTGATTGACGAAGTCACAGATTGCTTGCACACGCGCCCAGCCCGGAGGCGTCTGGGCGAACAGCTTCCAGGCCGTCTCCGACAGTCGATCGGTCTCGCAGTACCGGCTGCCGAGCAGGAACACCAAGGTCTCTTCCGGAAGCGCCTCGACGGCGCTCTGTTCCGCCTCCGGTGAGACCGGGTCGGCGCTGCCGGAATCGTTGATCACCGCCTCGGCGAAGATGCGGAAGCGACCTTCGGGCGCTACGAGGCGCGCACACCAGTTGCCAAAGCCGTCCCGGTACGACCGAATCGGCACCGGCGGATCGGTGAGCATGAGGTCGGGCCGGACCAGGTCCGAAGCGCGAGAGTAGTGAACATTCAGCGTCACGATCACGGGAGTGGGCTGAGGGAACACGTAGCGCAGATCGTATCCCACTCGAATTTGCATCTCTGGCGGAGAGGGATAGCGGGAAACCATTATGTAGACTATTCGGAAGTTTAAACATGCTCTGTCGCAAAAGGCGACGTATGGTCTTTCCCGCTCCATGGAATGGCTCAACTACCACCATCTTCTCTACTTCTGGGTCGTCGCGAAGCAGGGGAGCATCGTCAAGGCGAGCGAGGAGCTCCGCCTCGCTCATCCCACCATCAGCGGCCAGATCCATCGCCTGGAGGACGTCCTCGGCGAGAAGCTGTTCGCCCGCCAGGGACGGAACCTGGCGCTCACCGAGGCCGGCCGCGTCGCGTTCCGTTACGCCGACGAGATCTTCTCGCTGGGGCGTGAGTTCGTCGACACGCTCAAAGGACGGGCGAGCGGAAAACCTCTGCGGCTGGTCGTCGGCGTCGCGGACGTGCTGCCCCCGTCGCTCGTGCGACGGTTCCTGGAACCCGCCTTCCGGCTCGGCCAACCCGTCCAGATCGTCTGCCGGGCCGACAAGTCCGTGCAAGAGTTCCTCGCCGAGCTCGCGCTGCACAGCGTGGACGTCGTCATCGCCGACGGACCCGCCGGGTCCGGCGTTCCGGTGCGTGCGTTCAGCCACCCCTTGGGCGAATGCGGGACGACCTTCTTCGCCGCTCCGAAGCTGGCAGCCAAGCTCCACCGCAGATTTCCTCGTTCGCTCGATGTGGCTCCGTTTCTTCTTCCCGGCGCGCCCTCCACGGTTCGACGCGCGCTCGAGCACTGGTTCGCGGCCGAAGACATCCGGCCGCGCGTCGTCGCCGAGGCGGACGACAGTGCCTTGGCCAAGGAGTTTGGTGAGGACGGCCTTGGCGTGTTCGCGGCCCCCGCGGTGATCGAGGCCGAAATCCTCCGCCGCTATCGGGTGCGCGTCGTCGGCCGTTCGGAGGCGGTCCGCCAGCACTTCTACGCGATCTCGGTGGAGCGCAAGATCAAACACCCCGCAGTGGCCGCCATCTGTGAAGCGGCCCGTCAGGACATCTTTTCCGGATCCCGTGCGATCAAGACGCCGAAGATCGCTCGCCCGCGCTGAACCGTCCACTCGGCACATACCGGCTTTTACGACGATAGCGCCTCCAACTTCCTAATTGTCTACGTCCGGGCCGCGCCTTAAGACGATGGCAAGGAAGCGATCGGCGCGATGACGACGAAGGCAGGAATGACGAAACAGGGCATTCGGGATCTCAACCATTACGGCCCGCGCCGGCGGAAAGACACGTCGGGGCAACGCATAGAGGAAAGGCCGAGGGCGACCCCTTCTGTCAGGACGGGCGGTAAGGGCGTGACCGGATGACGCCGTCGTCACAGCTGGTAATCGGGTGCTCGGAACAGCTTCCGCACGAGCTGCGTGCCTACCGCCTCATGGGCGTCTCGAGCGACGGCGCGCTTCTGCTCAGCTGTCATGGCGCAACGTATTCTGCTCGCCAAGGGGAAGTCTCCGACTATGGGGTCCTGCTCGAGCGGATGCTTGGATTGGTCCTCGGACAGCGGCCACTGCGTTCCCGCGCGAGTGCTCGCGCGATATTGACCAGACGGTGGAACCGACACTGGGGTGTCGAGGCAGAAGACCTCATTCAGGCGGAGGCTGTCGACGCCGCCGCAACGTGGCCGCAAGCGCGAAGAGGTCGGGTCTTGCGACCGACTCGTTCGAAACTTCCACGTCGCCACTCGGGCCTTCGGCACTCAAGGTCGAGAGTGATCGATTCTTCGAGGTTGCGAGTCGCCTTCGCCGCGGCAGATCGGTTGAACCCACCGTGAACGCCGGCGCGGAAATCATCGCTTGGATCGTCATCGGCGCGGCGGCGGGCTGGCTCGCCAGCCGGATCATCGGCACGGATGCCCAGCGCGGCGCGCGGACCGACGTCGTCACGGGCGTCATCGCCGCGCTCGTCGGAGGATTCATCACGCGTGCGGTGCTCGCGAACCTCGGCTTCGAAAACCTCGCCGTGGCGGCCAGCGCAGGCGCGCTGTTCGGGACCTGCGCGATGGTGTTCGGCTGGAACCGGTTTTCGTACGGCAAGGTGGACGAACCCCGGG
>DATMZL010000110.1:0-3777 GCA_035607075.1 Polyangia bacterium | reverse complement strand
CTTGATTGGTAGACGCGCCGCTATTGCTTGGTCAGGACGAGGTCGCTGACAATCTTCGTTTTCGTCGTGGGCGAGGTGCCGTAGCCGACCAGATGCAGCGACGAGCCCTCGACGCAGTAGGGACCATCGACCATCGGTAGTCCGAATGTCAGCGTCGTCCCGGAGGTCGCCCACGTTCCCGTGTTGTTCATGACGGGGAGGACCAAGCCCATCGTGCAGGTGCACCCGGGCTTGCCGACTGTATCCACACAATCGACCGACATGATCCCGGCTCCGACCATGGCCCGCGTCACCGTTTCGACCTCGGCGCAGCTCGCGTTGGGGTAGCAGGTGGGGGGAAAAATCAGGTCGAACGTCGTGTCGACGTCGAGCACGCCCGTGAAGTTCATGTCCGCGGTCATGGCGAGCGTCCCGCGCGGGTTCATGGCGATGTTGTCGACCGCTGCGCCCGCACAGTTGCCCCTGAGCGCGCCCACGAAGTCCTCCATGAATATCGCTTCGTCCATGCAGGAGCTGGCCGCCGTCCAGTTGCCGACGACGTCGCCGCCGCACGGCAGCACACCGCATGTCCCGACGGTGGGACCGCTGTTGCTGGGGCCGCACCCCGCTGCCGCGAACAACAACGCAGCGCCCGCGACCGTCGCGGTACCGGAGACTCCGATCTTCATAGGCGGGACGCTCGCGCGAGTCGCGGCGAAGGTCAACCGATTCTCCTGTGATTTCCGCCACTCGCTGATCGGCTGAGGTTTGCGTGCGCCGGTCGGGCGACGGCGCCGTCATCAAGATAGGAGGTTGCAAGATGCGACGGAAAGCGCGCGGGATGGTGCTGGGTCAGCTGCTCGGAATTCTCGGCTCCATCACGCTCGGCTGCGGGCCGAGAAACCACGCTCCGGCGACGAGCGCGACCGTCCGTGTCGATCGCGCACCAGCACCGGTCGAGCCGTCGCTGGGCGGCGCGGAGACGCGACAGGCGGTGGCGCCTCTGCCAGCGGACAGCGGGCAGTCCGACCACCTGTCGCCCAGAGGCCGGCGGCGAACAACCAGCTCGCGGTCGCGCACGGAGTCGCGGGCGAATCAGGCGCGGCCCAACGACGCCGGCGTGGCGGCCAACAAGCTGAACGACATCCACCAGGTCTGGGTCATCGGTAACCCGAAGACGACGTGACGGTTTCTCGCGGTCTGGGGCGGGAACCGGCGGCAGCGGCGGTGAAGGCGGACGCGGTGGCTCCCGATGGTCGACGGATTGGAGGCGGCGCGGCGGGAACCGGCGCTGCCGCCGGGATGGGTGGACAGGGGCGCCCACGCGCTCTAGGGTCGCCAAGAAGAGCTGACAGAGATGACCGAGATGACCACGAAGCGATTCTTCTTCGTACTGACGGGCGCCGCGGCGGTCGCGTTCGCGGCGTGCGGCGGCGGTAGCGGCGGCGCCGGTGGCCACGGCGGCGGAGCGGGCGGCTCGGGCGGCGGTCTGTGCGCCAACGCTCCGCCATGCCTTGTCGCGCTCTACAACCTCGGCCAGATGTGCCCGGCGACGGGCGCCTGCACGACCGCATCACAAAATAGCGAAGGCATCATCCCGACGTGCTTCGCGAACGGCGTGAAGGTCTACACCGACTACGCGCACGGCAGCATCCGGCAGTTGAAGCCGGACGGGACCGACTGCGTCGTCGAAACGTACGTCGCCAGCGCCGCCGGTCCAGCAGGCACGCTGGACCTGACGTTCAAGGACGCGAGCGGCGCGACGATCGCCACCGCGACCTCGAGCAGCACCGGGACGGTCTTCACCTGCGACGGTCAGACCTACGATCCCGCCGTCGAGTGCCCGGGCTCAGGCGGCGGCAGCGAGCCGACCTGCAGCCTGGGCACGTGTCAATGACGCCGCCGCGCCGCTAGCGCGCGAACGGTTCGTATTTGAACTGCTGGCCGCCGACGCTCGCTTCGGCCATCAACCCGCCTTTCATCTTCGTGAAGATGGCGACGCCGTTTCGATAGCGGGCGACGGCTGCAGCGCCCTGGTCCAGCGCGACGGCGCTGGCCTGCGCCGAAAACTTCACCTTGCCCTGCCTGAAGTCGGACAGCACGTGGGGCGTCTCGAGGAAGATCACCTCCGCGAACTCCTCGCCGCCGACCTGGGGACCGACGCTGACCTGATTCATCGTCACCTTGCCGCTCGGCACGCCGTTTTCGAACAGCACGCCGGTGCCGTGCGCGCCGCCCACGATGTAGCCGCCCTTGCCGATGCCCGGGAACACGACGTAGGCGGCTGAGCGCCGGAAGAACTCGTCGATCCCGGGGTCGGTTCTGCGGAACTTCGCGATCGTCCCCTGCGCTTCGCTGATCAGCTCATCGTTACGCGCGAAGCCCAACCGCGCCACCCCTAGCGTCGCCAGCAGGACTGTCGCGGCGAACGCAACTCGCGTCATTTTTTGAAACCTCATGCTGATACCGCTCCTTTCGCCCGTACCGAGGAACCTAATCTCGCGCGGACGACTGATTACTTTCAGTGTACGGACTCCTTCGCTTTACCGTTGTTGGCTTCGCGGTTTGCACGGCCGGGTCGAACCGGCCAGGAGGAGCACGATGAATTCGCGCGGAGCTCGCTATCTGAACATTGCGGCCGGGATATGGCTCTTCATCTCGGCCTTCCTCTGGCAGCACAGCCAGGCCCAGTTCACGAACTCATGGATCATGGGCATCGTCGTCACCGTGGTCGCGCTCATCGGGCTGTCGGTGCCGTCGTTCCGGTACGTGAACACGATAGCCGGCGCGTGGCTGATCATTTCCGGCTTCATGCTACCGAGGATCACGTCCGGAACGGTATTGAACAACGTGATCGTCGGCATCGTTGTCGTCGCAGCCTCGCTGGTCCCGACGTTCGCAGAGAGATCGCATTTGCGGCGCGTTGCGGCCTGACGGTCGCGCGTCGTCGCCGCCGGCCGTGGTAACCACGGCCGGCGTCTTTCGTTACGGAAGAGCGACGGCTGACCGGGGCGACACTGAAGAGATCGCCTTACGGTCGCGGCTCACGTCGGCCTGGCACCCGCCTTGCGTATTTGCCGCACAACAGGAGGTGGGTAGATGACAAGAGGAGCTCTTAAGTGGTGTGCGGCCCTGTTGCTGGCGAGCGCTGGTTTCTACGGCGCCTGCGACGACACGATCGTGGGGAAGGATTGCAAGGTGAAGTGCGACGACGCCGACAACGTCTGCGTCCAGAAGTGCAACGACGATCAGTGCAAGACCGTCTGCAAGACGGATCTCGATAACTGCAGGGCTTCGTGCGACAGCGTCACGGTGATGCCGCCGTCCTCTGACGGCGGACGTTAAGCGGCGACGGCTCGTGGTTCTCCCTGATTTGGCGCCCCGGGCGCGCATTGCGGTGGCTCGACCGCTTGCGCGCGGCTCGGGGCGCCTTACTAGGGGATCAATCTCGCGATGGCAAAGCGCGTTGTGATCCCTGGGAGTCGCGTCATCGTCGTCCATGAGGGCGATCGCGACCTGGAGGCGTGGCGGATCGCCGACCACGTGAGGAGCGATCTCGCGTCGGGCATGCTGCGCCTGCAGGTGTTCGAGGAGACGCACACCTCGCGCGCGGCGCGGCAGGCTGCCGGATTCATTCTGGCCGCGCTATCGAAGCTGGACGAGCTGGAGGAAGAAGGCTCGGGCTTCGCGCAGTCCGCCGTCGGTGCGCGCGCGGAACCTCGCAGCCGCGTGGGTCACGGTTAGCCGCGCGAGCGACTAATCGGGATCCGGACCATCGGTCCGGATCGAATGGATCAG
>DATMZL010000914.1:0-3250 GCA_035607075.1 Polyangia bacterium | reverse complement strand
CCGACGTCATCGACCGGTTGCCGCTGCCGTTCGGCGTCCCGTCCGCGATGACGAAGTAACCGTGCGACGCGATCTCGCCCATCGCCGCCGAGTTCGACAGTCCGTTGAGCGAGCAGCCGCCCTCGCCCCACACGAAGATCGGGTACTTCTCCGCGCCGCCCAGGTCGCTCGGCCGGAAGATGGTGCCTTCGTTGATTCCGGTGTCGGCGTTCGTCTCGACGGTGACCTTGTGCGATCCGCTGCCCGAAACATTCGCGCTCGCCGCCTTCGACGCCGTGCAGGTGCCCGTGCTCGTACCACCGGTGCCGCCCCGGCCCGCTGTTCCCGCAACGCCGGCGCCACCGCCAGCCCCGCCGCCGCGACCACCCGTCGCGCCGCCCCCGGTCCCGCCCCGTCCGGCGGTGCCGAGACTCCCGGCGGCCGCGCCCCCAGCGCCGCCACCAGCGCCGCCACGACCGCCGGTTCCGATCGCTCCCGCTGCGCCTCCGCCGGTTCCGCCGCTTCCGCCCGTCCCGCCGGAGGCGCCGCCTCCGCCGCCGTTCCCATCCGCGCCGGCGCCGCCGGAGCCACCGCCGCGACCGCCGGTCGCAGCACCACCCGTGCCGGACGAGCCGGTCGTGCCGCTTGCGCCGCCCGAACCTCCCGAACCTCCCATGGGCGCGCCACCCTTGTCGCCGGTGCTGTTGCCCCCGGTGCCGGCGTCGCCGGTTCCGGCGGTACCGCCGAGACCGGGCTCGGACACGCCGCAGCCGGCAACAATCAGAATGCCGGCGACCAGCATCGACGACAAATGCGCTGTCTTCATGGGGCGGACTCCTCGATTTGAACGGGCCTGCGGGCTCGGCCCGCAGTGGCCTACCTCCAAGCGACTGGTCCAAAAAACGACGGCTGCGAACGGTGCGGGTCAGAGCGTGTGGCGCTTGAGCACGGGCCACGCGATGTTCGGATCGCCGGGGTCTTCGTGCCCGCCCTGCTTCGTACAGAGCGTCACCTCGGCCGCGCCCTGGCACCCCGCGTAGCTCGCGCAGCCGTTCGCGTCGGCCGGCGACGGTGCGCCCGCACAACCGTCGATCTTCGCCCAGGCGTCGAACGTCCCCAGCGCACCGAGAAACGTGATCGGCATACCCGGCACCAGCGACGAGTAGCCGCCGTCATAAGGCACGCGCGCGTCTGCGGTTCCGCGGAACGAGATGACCGTGATCGGCCGCTGCGGAACGCAGTCATTCACGTTCTCTGCCAGCAGATCGAACGCGGCCGGCGCGGCCGCGGCGAAGACGTCGGCCGCGTGGCAGGCGACGGCGTGTGCCATCCCGCCGCCCGTCAACACGCCCACGGCGTAGACGCGATCGAGATCGACGCACGCGATCGCTCCGACCTGCGCGACGAGCGCGCGGGCAAAGCCCACGTCGTCGACGTCGCCGACACAGCACGGACCGACGTTCCAGCCCGTTCCGGCAGGGCCTTTGAGACCGTCCGGAAACGCCATGATGACCCCTTCGAGATCGAGGAGCGCTGGATACGGAGAGCTCGACCGCTCGCTGGAGCCCGACAAACCGATGCCGTGAAAATCCACGACGAGCGGCACCGGCGTCTTGCCATCGTAGGCGGCCGGCACGTGCAGAACGTAGGTGCGACTGACCGAGCCCACCTGCACGGTGCGGCTCGTGTCGCCGGCGGGGAGCGCAGGCGCGGAACAGGCGAGCGGCGGCAAGCCGTCGTCACCGCCTCCTCCGTCCACTGTCGACGCGCCCGTGACCGGATAGACGTCGGCGCGCGTGCACGCCGCGACGCCGATCGCCGCGGCAAGCAGGCCAACCATCGCCGGTCGCAGGGACGCGCGGAGCTTCATAGCCACGCACCGATGGTCAGGCTCAAGAGAAGATTGGGACGGCCGCTGGTGGCGACCAGTGCGTCGACGAAATGAATCGCGACGTACGGCTCGGCCAGTTGCACGTGCGCCGCCAGCGTCAGGTGGTACCGGCCCGGCAAGTTCAAGCGCGCTCCCAGGCTGCCGTCGAGCAGGAATGACCACCGCTCGACGAAATGCGCGTCGGCGGGCGCGTCCGCGGCGCCGTCGACGGCCGTCCGCAGCACGCCGGCCGACAGCGCAAACAGGGGATCGAGAACGCGCGCGCCACCGCCGCGATAGCCGGCGCCGACGACGGCGTACTGCTGCGCGACGCGGGCGCTCCCGGTCGCCGCCGCGACGCTGGGGCGACTCCCGAAGCCGGCGACTTCGCCGTGCAGCGTGAGCCACGAGAGTGCGGTCCACCCGACCTGCACAATCGGCATGAGCGCGGGCCCGACGCCGTCGACGCTCGTGAGCATCGCGGCGCCGGCCTGCAAATCGACGTGGCGCGCCGGATCCGCGGATTCATGGCCGCTTCCCGAGACGACCGCGACCGGCTCGCGCGCAGTTCTTGCCGTGGCCTGTCCCCGCGCGAGCAGATCGAACTCGACGAGGCGGGCCCGCAGCGTATCGATGGCGCGAATGGCCAGCCGTTCGGCGGCGTTCTCGGAGTCAGGTTCCAGGACGATGCGAGAGATCTCGGCGCGGCGCCTGCCGCCCTCGAAGACCCAGATGTCGACGCCCGCCGGTGCCGCGTCGCCGATCACATCGATGATCGCGTCTGTGCGGAGCTCGCTCGCCGTCCGCTCCAGCCACGCACGCGATTCGGTCGCGGCCGCGTACGGCGGAGCGGGCCGCTCGACGATCGCGACGTCGAGCCCGAGCGCCAGGACCTCCCCCTGGAGGCGCGACAACGTCTCGCTCAGCTCGGGCGAAGCACCCCCAGGCCTGACGATGACGACCTTCGCGGCCTCGGCGCGCGCGGCCGCGAGCGACACGATCAGTGCCGCGATCGGCAGCAGCCATCTGTGCTTCGGGCGCGTCACGAAACCGACCTACGGCGCGCGCTCGAGGGCGTGCGCCGCGCCGGCATGGCTACCCGTCGGGAAGCGAAGGAGATACTCGCGCGCGATGGACCGCGCCCGCTCGGGGCCGGCGGCGTCGTTCGTCAGGATCATTTTCCGCCCGAGCGCCTCGGCGGCGTAGGGGCCCGTCGGCGCCTGATTGAGGTACTCGTCGTACCAGGCGATCGCCTGCGCAGCCGTCCCGCGTTCCCTCAACTCCTCGACGCGGCCGAGCAGGAAGAGCGCGTCGAGCGAGCGCGCCTCGCGCGGGAAACGACGACGCTCCGCCATCAGCGCGGAGCGGGCCAGGTCCGTGCGCCGCCGATATCGGGCCGCG
>DATMZL010000117.1:0-2317 GCA_035607075.1 Polyangia bacterium | reverse complement strand
CTCCCCGATCTCACCCGGGGACGGCCCCGCCTTGACGTCGCTTTCGCGCACCCAGCCGACGATCAGGAAGTCGCCCGTGTCGAGGCCGATCCGGACCGCGGGCTTCTTCTTCTGGATCACGACGATGTTGCTGCGCAGAGAAGGGCCGGACGGCGGGAGCAGTTGCGCGGTGCCCTTCCCGCCAGGCTTCGCGGCGATCGGGATGGGCGCGTCGCCGGCGAGCACGTGGGTGGCGGCGCCCGTCTTGGCGCCAACCGCGCGGAAGCGATCGAATTCGGCGCCCTGGTCCACGCCGAGATCCGCGCAGGGACGCGTCGCACGCAGCGGTCCGGTGACGCCGCCGAGCACGGACTTGGTGTCGGCGTCGATCTCGATCGACACTTCGATCTGACCCGTCTTGGCCGCGGTCCAGGACATCGCGACCACCGGGCCGGGAACGAACAGATCGCCCGCGACGAACGGGCGCGCGGCGTGAAGCGGCAGCGCCGCGCCGTCGACGACGCCTTCCAGCTTCACGTCCTGCGCGGTCAGCTTCACGATCATCGGCGCGGGCTTCGTCGCGACGGGCAGCTTCACGTCGATCGCATCGACGTAGTTGACGGTGGCGTAGGCGACGCCGGGGCGTAGCTCCAACGTGAACCCAGTCGGAACCGTCTTGGCGCTGAACGCGCACGCCACGGGTGGTGTCGGCAGCGCCAGCTTCGCGATCACTTCGGCCGCGGTGTCGCTTGTCGTCGTGTCCTCAGCGCGCGCGGCGCCTGCCAGTAATACACCGGCACAAGCCAGGACGGTCGCCACTTGCCGCCGCATCTGCAGGCCTAAGAATAGTTGACGGTTGACGGACCTGTCGATGTCGGCCACCGTCGTAGATGTGCGGTTTCGTGGAACCGTCGGTGCACTCGCGCTGCTGACTTTGGCGGGCGGCTGCAGCGAAGGTCTCGGAGCGTTCTTCGAAGGCACGGGCGGTTCGACCGGCACCGCTGGTTCTACCGGTACCGCCGGTTCGACGGGCACGGGTGGCACGGGTGGTCCGTCGGTCGGTCATACGAACCCGCTGACGCAAGACGTGATCGACGCATTCGTCACCGCGCACAACCAGGCGCGGAGCGGGCCGCTGAACCCGACGCCGCCGCTGCCGCCGGTCAGCTGGGACGCGATCCTCGCCGACTCCGTCTACAACTACGCGGGCCGCTGCGAGGGGACGGGCGGGCTGCTCAGCCACAATGCGAACCGAACGTCCGACTACGCCGCGCTGGGCGGCAGCGGCTACGTCGGCGAGAACATCTACGGAACCAGCGGCCGCGGCGCCACACCCGCCGACGCGGTGACGCTGTGGATGAGCGAAGCGTCGAGCTACGACTACGCCAGCGGCAACATCGGCAACGCCGGCCACTACACGCAGGTCGTGTGGCGCGACAGCGTGCGAATCGGCTGCGCGATCGTCGACTGCCCCGCGCTCACGTACCACAATACGGTGATCTGCGACTATGCCCCCGGCGGAAACATCAACGGCGAGCGCCCGTACTGACCGCGCTGCCGCCGCCGCACCGCCGGCGCGCTGGTGGCAGGCGCAGCCAGACGGAAAGATCCTGTGCACGCTCTGTCCGCGCTACTGCCGGATGGCCGACGGCCAGGCTGGCTTCTGCTTCATTCGCCAGAATCACGGCGGCAAGCTCGTGCAGCTGGGCTACGGACGGTCGACGGGATTCGCGATCGATCCGATCGAGAAGAAGCCGCTCAACCATTTCTTTCCCGGCACGCCCGTGCTGAGCTTCGGCACCGCCGGCTGCAACCTCGGCTGCAAGTTCTGCCAGAACTGGGACATCTCCAAGGCGAAGCTCGACGAGCAAGGCCTGCGGCGGAACACGCCCGACGACGTCGTCGATCTGGCGATCGCGCAGGGCGCGCCGTCGATCGCCTACACGTACAACGACCCGGTGATCTGGGCGGAGTACGTCACCGACATCGCGCGCGCGGCGCGGCGGCGCGGCGTCGCGAACGTGCTGGTCACCGCTGGCTACGTCACCGATGAGGCGCGCCCCGAGCTCTACGCCGACGCGGACGCCGCCAACGTCGATCTCAAGGAGTTCACCGAAGAGTTCTATCGCAAGACGACGGCGTCCCACCTGGAGCCCGTGCTGGAGACGCTGAAGTGGATCCGCCACAAGAGCAGCACTTGGTTCGAGGTGACGACGTTGCTCATTCCGGGGCACAACGACGGCGACGACGAGCTGCGCTGGATGACGGTGTGGTTCGCCGCCAACCTGGGTCCGGACGTGCCGCTTCATTTCACGGCGTTCCACCCCGACTTCAAGAT
>DATMZL010000226.1:0-5007 GCA_035607075.1 Polyangia bacterium | reverse complement strand
CCGACACGATGCGATTGGTGTCGCGCGTGATCGCGCCCTGCAGGAACGACATCATCCCGCGCCGCATGTCCTCGCTGACGCTGGCGGTGGCGCCGAAGTCCAGGAACACGACGGTCGGCGGTGCGCCCGCGTGCGCCGACTGGATCAGCAGGTTCCCGGGATGCGGATCGGCGTGATAGATGCCGTCGACGAAGATCTGCTCGCAGTACGCCTCGACGCAGGTGCGCGCGGCGGCGCGGCGGTCGACCTTCTGATCGTCGAGTCGATCCAGGTGCGCGACCTTGGTCCCTTCCATCCACTCCGTCGTCAGCACGCGCATCGTCGAGCACTGCGCGATGACGCGCGGGAAGCGGACGTTCTGCGCCTTGCGCGCGGCGAAGTTGGCCGCGATCTTCTCGATGGCCGCCGCCTCGCGCCGGAAGTCGAGCTCGGCGATCACCATCTCGCTGATCTCGCGGTAGATGGTGTCGAAGCCGTAGTCGGGCATGAACCAGCGCAGCACCTTGAAGATGCGGCGCAGCGCCTGCAGATCGATGCGTACCATCTCCTCGATGTCGGGGTACTGGACCTTGACCGCGACCTCCTCGCCGCTGTGCAGGCGCGCGCGGTGGACCTGACCGATCGACGCGGACGCCACCGGCTCGGGCGAAAACTCCGCGAACAGGTCGGCCGGGCCGCGGCCTCCGAACTCCTCGCGCACGCGCGCCTCGATGTCCCGGTAGGGGCGCGGCGGGACCTGATCCTGAAGGCGCTCGAGCTCCTCGCGGAACGCGTCGGGCAGGAAGTTCGCCATGATGCTGATGAGCTGGCCGACCTTGATGAACAGGCCTCGCAGCCGGAGGATCGCCGCTTCGATCCGGCGGGCGTTCCGGCGATGCCTGGCTAGCGTCATCCGTTCGACGGCGTCAGCGCGGCGGAAGCGGCGCGCGATCGCCAGCGTGAAATACGACAGCGCGACCTGGGTGGTCACGAAGTAGGCGACGAGCAGGCGTGAACGGCCGGCCAAGGAACCGCAGACTATCGCACATCGTGGATGGGCACCCTAGACGGGTTCCCACACCCTCCCGCGATGAGCTCCGGCAGGCAAAGCCCGCCTACACTCGACGCGAATCGGCGCGCCGCGGTAACCTTCGCGCCATGGCCGAGGACGCAGAAAAGAAGAAGCACGCGGACGCTGCCGACGAAGACCCGACCACCGTTATGAACGACGAGGAGGTGACGTCTCCCGGCGGCGATCGCGAGCGCGAAGGCGGCATCGGCGACTTCGTGCGCCGCGCGGTCTCCGCCGGCGTCGGCGCGGCGAGCCGCTCGAAGGACGACATCTTGCGCGTCGCGGCCGGTGAAGTGCGCGGTTGGCTGGAACGCCTGAACCTGAACGAGGAGCTGGTGAAGGCGCTCGGCAAGATGGTCATCGAGGTCAAGACCGAGGTCCGCTTCCGGCCGACGACCGACGGCAAGCTGGTTTCGGAGACGACCAACGAAGTGAAGGTGAAGCCGGAGAAGTGACGGCGCCGGCGTCGTCATCGCGACTGGTCGGCCGATTTCGCGCGCTGATCGCGCTGGAGGTTTGTTTGACGGTCGTGTCGCTGATCGCGAGCGTCGCGCTGCGCCGCTTCCTGCCCGCCCCGCTGCAGGCCTACCTGCGAGCTGACGCCGATGCGCCGGCGCGCGCGTCGGACCTGGCCGGGGCGATCGGCGTCGCGCTCGTGATGGCGGCGATGGTGACCGCGTGGATCGGCTTGTGGCGGTTCTGGAGGATCGCGCCGCCGCTTTTCGCGGCGAGCTGGATGGGCGTGGGCGTCGTGACGCTGTTGGCCGGACCCACCGTGCAGACCGCGATCGAGACCGTTGTGTACACAGCCTGGTCGGTCGTCGCAGGTGTGCTCCTGTCGATGTCCTTTTTCTCCGATCTCCGTGGGAAATTCGGCGCCGCGCGCGCGAACGATTGATCGATCGCTTTCGGCGGAAGTTCGTGACCCGTCCAGCGGCGGAGCGGTCACTTCAGCGGCCGTGAAAAACCAAAACGGCACGGTGAATCTCGCGCGGCAATTGCGTGGGGAGCCGGCGAGCTTTGCTCGCCGCGTACCATCGCGGGGGGTTCGGGACCCTTTGAGGGTCCCGACTAAATTGCTGGTGTTCGGCGTTGCGCTTTTCGTGGGCGCATGCGGCGGCGGCGGAACCGATAACGGCGGCACGGGCGGCGCGCAGGGCGCCGCAGGCCACGGCGGCAGCTCCGCGGGCACCGGCGGCGGCGCGGGCACCAGCTCGGCGGCGGGAACCACCGGCTCCGGCGGCGGCGGAACGACGGGCGTGGCGGGCACTGGCGGTTCCAGCAACGCGGGCACGACCGGCACGGCGGGCGGCGGCGGCGCGGGCGCGACCGGCACCGGCGGCATGGCGGGCGCGACCGGCGGGCGCGGCGGCGGTACGGCGGGCACGGGCGGTGGCGCGGGCGTGACCGGCGCGGGCGGCAACGCGGGCCGCGGCGGCAACGGCGGAAATGCCGCGGGCGGCACCGGCGGCGGCAACGGCGGCCGCGGCGGTACGGGCGGAGCCGGCGGTGGAAACGGCGGCCGCGGCGGCAACGCCGGAAATGGCGCGGGCGGCAACGGTGGCGGCAACGTGGACGGCGGCGGTGGCGACGCGGTCGTGCAAGACGGCGCGACGATGACGGGCGGCGCGTTCGTCCGCACCGCGTGGACTGCGGTCTACACGTGCACGGGCACCTGCCCGGCGCAGGGGTCCGCCGACACGGCTGACGCCGACACCAAGCGCGCCTTCGACGGCAACCGTGGGACGCGCTGGTCGACCGGCCAGTACCAGCAGTCGGCCGTGCTGATGCCGCGGTTCCCGCTCTACTTCACCGTCGACATGAAGCAAGTCGTGAACGTCTCGCGCATCACGCTCGATGCGGGGACGCAGGACACCTACGATGCGCCCGGACAGATGGACGTGCTGGTGTCCCTCGACGGGACCACCTACACGACCGCCGTGTCGGCCCACCGGCCGGTCTCGCCGACGAACGGCATGACCGATACGATCATGCTTCCGGCGGGAACGGTGGCGCGATACATCCAGCTGAAGGCGACGATGACGATCAAGCAGGTCAACAACGCCCTCGGCGATCGCTACTGGGCGATCGGCGAGATGAACGTCTACCCGTGAGCAATCAACAGGGCGGCCGCGGCCGCCGAAGGAGCGCCCGATGAAACGCGCGTTGATCAGAACGGCCACCGTCGTCGCCGCGATCGCGGCCGTCGGCTGCAAGTCAGGTCCCGAGGCGCCCGCGCCCGCGACGGCGTCCGCTGCGACGGCGGCGCCGCCCACGCTGAGTGCGCCCGTGCATCTGTTCAACGGCAAGGACACGACGGGCTGGGTGCAGGTGCTCGATTCGAAGTGGACGGTCGAGGACGGCGTGTTGCTCGCGCGGCAGGATCCGAAAGGGCGCCGCGACGGCGAGAGCTGGCTGATCACCGAGAAGGACTTCACCGACTTCCTGCTCGCGGTGAAGTTCCGCGTGACCGCCGGCGGAAACAGCGGCGTGTTCCTGCGCGATCCGCTGTCGCGCGCTGACCGCCTGTCCGCGCCCGACGGCGGCAACCCCGGCCCGTGGGAGTCGGGCTTCGAGGCCAACATCAACGCGACCGATCCCGAATACCCGACCGGATCGATCTGGGCGATCGCGAAGGGAACCAAGGGCGTCGAGCACGCCGGCGACTGGAACGACATGGTGATCGAGGTGCGCGGCGACAAGGTGTCGACGTGGGTGAACGGCCAGCCCGCGGTGTCGAGCGCGACGCAGGCGCGATCGAAGCGCGGCGGCATCGGCCTGCAGCGCCACGGCACACCCGCGTACGCCGACAAGCTCGTCGAGTTCAAGCAGATCGACATCCAGGAGCTGTAGCCTTTAGGATCGCGTGGCGTGAGCTACGCGATCACGATCCGGCGCGACGAGGGCAAGCCGGCGATCACGATCGAGGAGTGGGCTGCGGTCGTCCGCGGGAACCGCGCCCTCGAACCCGACGAGAACGGCGACGTCCGCTGCGCCTCCTGGAAAGAGGACGACCGTTGCGAGTTCCGATTCGCGAACCGCGCGATCACGATCGACCATGCGACCGAGGGATGGGAACGGATCATCGGCGAAGTGGCCGCGCAGCTGGACGCGGTCGCGGTCGGTGACGACGGCGAGCGCTACCTGCCCGACGGCAGCGTCGTCGGCCGACCGCCGCGCGCGCCGCTGAAGTGGAACCTGCCCGACTGGTTCGCGTTCGTGCTGGCGGGCCTGGGTGTCGTGGCCGTCTTCGCATGGTCCGGCGTGGCGATCTGGCTGTTCGGCCACTTCCGGATCGGTGGGTGGGGCGCGATGATCGGGCTCGCGATCGCTGCAGCGTCGCGCGTGCGCAGGCGCAAGCGCGAGGACCTGACGCGTGACGTCCTGCTGGCCTTCGGTGGCGCGACCGCGCTCGCCGGCGTCATCGCCTGGATTTACGCCCTCGTCGTGCACCGCCACGCTGGTTAATCGCGACCCTGCGCGGTCGGTTTCGTGATCGAACGGCTCTCGCCCCGCATTTAGCTGGGCGATGCGTTCAGGACATCGTTCACCGATCCCGTGTTTCCTGGCCGGGTGTGTCTTGCTGGCCGGCTGCGCGGGATCTGAAGGTCCGGGCGACCCGAGCGGCACGGGCGGCGCGGGGCAGGCTGGCGCCGGCGGACCGGGTGGCACGAGCGGCAGCGCCGGCACGCCGGGCTCCGCCGGGACATCGGGCACGGCCGGCGGCGGCGGGTCGACGACCACAGGCGGCACCGGCGGCGCGAGCGATCCGGCGGGCAGCGGCGGTGGCGGCGCCAGTGGCGACGGCGGCAGAGGCGGTGGCGCCGGGACCGGCGGATCGACCGCGGGCCGGGGCGGCACGACCGGTATCGCAGGCACGAGCGGCGCGGCGGGAACGGGCGGATCGCGCGGCGGTACGACAGGGACTGCGGGGACGAACGGTGCGGCCGGAACGG
>DATMZL010001378.1:0-2659 GCA_035607075.1 Polyangia bacterium | reverse complement strand
ACGATGCCGCCTGGCTGGACTGCTGCCGGCGACTTTACCTGGACGCTACCGAGCGCGTGGGGATCCCGCCCGTGCAATCCGCGCGGCTCTGGTGCTCTGACATGGTGTGCGTCACCTTCGTACCGACGGCGATCTTTCGCCAAACGCCGGGTCCAGGCGCAGGCGACCCGATTGTCGCGGGGCCGCCGTGGACCTGAGGCTGGACGCGATCCGAACCTGCTTCGAAGGCGTCGTCCCGTCGACGATCTGCACGGTGGCGCCTGACGGGACGCCGAACGTCACTTATCTGTCGATCATTCAATTTGTGGACTCGACGCACGTCGCGCTGTCCTTTCAGTTCTTCAACAAGTCGCGCGCGAATATCGAACAGAACCCGCGCGCGCAGACGCTGGTGATCGATCCGGTGACGTTTCGCCAGTACCGACTGGATCTGCTGTTCGAACGGTCCGAGCGCGAGGGCCCGCTGTTCGATCGCATGAACGCCCGTTTGACCGCGATCGCGTCACTGACCGGCATGACGCGCGTGTTCAAGCTGCGCGGCGCCGACGTCTACCGCGTGCTCGCGTGCGCGGAGGTCCCGTTGGGGGTCGCGGCGGATCCGGAGGCCACCCCCGACGATGCGGCCGATGCCCCGACGCCCCCACCGCCGACGCTGGAGAGCGTGTCGCGCGTGACCGAGGCGCTCGCGACGTGCGGCGATCTCGACGCGCTGGTGACGGCCGCGATCGATGGCCTGCGCGATGTGATGGGCTACGAGCACGTCGTGCTGCTGCTGGCCGACGAGACCGGCGAGCGACTTCTGGCGGTCGACAGCGGCGGCGGCGCGGCGGGATCGGGCGCGGGCGCGGAGATCGCGGTCGGCGAAGGCGTATGGGGGACGGCGGCGGCGCAGCAACGCCCGATCCGGATTTCGCGTCTGGCACGTGACCTGCGGTATTCGGACGCGGTTCGCCGGACCGTCCAAGCGAGCGCGGCCGCGGACACGCTGGAAAAGCAGATCCCGTGGCCGGGGCTCGACGACGTCGACAGCCTGCTGGCTGTGCCAGTGGTCCAGCAGGGCGAGCTGGTCGGACTGCTCGGCCTCGAGAGCTCACGCTCGATGCGCTTCCGTCACGAGGACGAAGCCGCGGTTCAGGTGGTCGCGCGCCAGCTCGCGCTGATGATCAACGCGGTCGCCGCTTCGGATGACGCAAATCCGCGGGCACCGATGCAAGTGGGCGCGCCGGCCACCGGCCGCCGCGTGCGCTTTCTCCACCACACCGACGACGACAGCGTATTCATCGACGACCGCTACGTCATCAAGGGCCTGTCGGGCCGCATCCTCGCGCGCTTGGTCGGTATCTTCGTGAACGACGGCCGCACCGACTTCAGCAACAAGGAGCTGCGCACCGACGCAACGCTGCGGCTGTCCACGCTGCGCGACAATCTGGAAACCCGCCTCCTGCTGCTTCGCCGCCGCCTCGACGATCGCGGGACACCGATTCGCCTGCTGCGGACGGGCCGAGGCCAGCTGCGGCTTCAGGTGGACGGCGTCGTCGAAACGATGCCAGTCGAGTAAGCCAGACGACTATTTCTGCGGGGCCGTGATCCGTCCGGGCGTACCGCGGTATTTAGGGGTCATGGAACGGCCCATCACGACCGCGACCATCGCAGAAAAAAAACGGCCGCGAGAAACGCCGCGAAAGGGTGTGCGGCTCACGGAGCTCCTGTGCCCGCTGGCGGCGGCGGCTGATGCGGCGGCGATGTTGCCGCCGGACACGGCGCAACGGAGCGCGCTTATCGCGGTGGGGCTGGGGCGCGTCCTCGATTTTCCGGCCGCCTCGCTGGCCGACCTGATGTACGCGGCGCTGCTGCGGCACCTCGGGTGCAGCGGGACGGCGCACGAAGAGACGCTTCTGATGGGCGACGATCAAGAGCTGCGCGAAGCGATGAACCCGGTCGACCGGGCGTCGCCGCTGGATCTGCTGAAGAGCGCGAGCCGCGGCTTCGCGAAGCGGCTGCCGCCGATGCGGCGGGCGCGCGTCGTGGCGTCGTTCATGACGCGCGCGCCGGTGGCGCTGCCGCGGATCTTCGCGGCGCGGTGCGAGGTGTCGGCGCGGCTCGCGCGGCGCCTGGGGCTGGGCGACGCGGCGGTGCGCGCGCTCGAGGAAGCGTACGAGCGCCACGACGGCAAGGGGTTGCCGCGGCGGCGGCACGGCGACGCGCAGTCGCCGCTGTCGCGCGTGCTGGCGGTCGCCGAGTGGGTCGCGATGTTCCTGCCGCTGCCCGGCGGCGAAACGCTGGCGCTGGACGCGCTCGCGCGGCGCTCGGGCGGACAGTTCGACCCGGCGATCGTGCGCGCGCTGGTGGGCGCGCGCGAGGAGGTCCTCACGCCGGCCCGTCGCGACGCGCCGCTGGACGCGCTGCTGGACGCGGAACCCGATTCGCATCGCGCGGTCGGCGATCCACGCGATGTCGCGCAGGTGCTGGCCGACTTCGCCGACCTGAAGTCGACGTTCACGCTCGGACATTCGCGTCGGGTCGCGACGCTGGCGCGCGACGCGGCGCGGGCGCAGGGGCTGGCCGCCGCCGCCGTCGACGCTGTCGAGATGGCGGGGTGGCTGCACGATCTCGGACGCGTCAGCGTGTCGAACGCGATCTGGGACAAGCCCGGGCCGCT
>DATMZL010000519.1:0-4094 GCA_035607075.1 Polyangia bacterium | reverse complement strand
CGCGGCCCGTAGGCCCCCGAGGCGCCCGCCTTGAGCTGGACCTGCGGCAGATTCAATTCGTAGCCGAGGCGCGCGGTGGCAACAGGCACGCCCGTCAAGCTCGCGTCCGCCGTCTGCAGCGACTCGACGAACGTGCCCTGGTTCGTGGCCGCGACGTTGAGGCTCAGCGCCGACCACAGACGCGCAATCTGCTGCCTGTAGAACGCCTTCAGGCCCAGCGCCGTCCCCGTGGTGTAGCGCGCGAGCAGCGACGGCGTGATGCCGGTGCGGTAGATCGCTGCGTTATCGAGGTACTCGATGCCAAACACGGAATCGAACTTGCCGCCCGCGACGAACAGCTCGCGGCCGTCGAGCGGCGTGACACGGCCGAAGGCTTGCTCGACGAACACGGTGGTCTGGTTGCCCGCGCCGTCGCCGCCCCAGCGCGGGAGTATTTGCACACGCACGAACGCCATGACGTGCGGCGCCTGGTAGCGGAGATCCTGGTTGACGGTGTTGAGCAAGAATGAGGGCCGTCCCGCGATGTTCACCGAGCGCGGCAAGAAGCCGTTCGTGGCCCGCCCGCCGGCGTCGATCGACGCCACGTCCCCGCGCGAGTTGACGGCGGGCGCGAACGTGTCGACGCCGTAGTCGGCGGGAACGCGATTGTCGCCCGGCGGGAAGCTGGTCCCGTCGCCGCCGGCGTTCGCGAAGCCGAAATCGACGTAGCCCATCAACGACAGCGGCGGCGTGGTCTCGACGCCCGCGGGCAGCACGAAGCCCTCGTTCTCGACGACGGCGTCGGCATCGGGCGCGGCGGCTTCGCCGGGGCCCGGTTCGCCGGTCGTCACCGGGGCGGGCGCGGCGTCTGTGTCCGCGGCGCGCGCGCTGCCCGTCGCGAGCGTGCGCGCCCATGCCAGCGCCGCGAACACGAGCGCGTAGTGCTGCCGCCTCCGCCCGGTGTGCCGCCTCATTTCCCGATCCCCTTGCCGCCGTAGAACACCAGCGGCGTACAGGCCGTCACGTCCGTGCGGACGATGTTCACCGCGCCGAGGCTGTCCTCGATCCGGGTTTGCGCGTCCAGCCAGTTGCACGGCGTCGGGAAATCAGCCGCCGCGAAGCACGCGACATCGGCGTTCGCGACCTTCATTGCGTTGGCGGCGACGCGGCCCCGATACGCTTCGGGGTTGATCCCCTGCGCGGTCAGCAGCGCCGCAGCGTCGGGCGACGCGTCGGGATCGAACGCCGCCGCGGTTGCCGGCGCGACCGCCAGATAGATACGGCTGAAGGCGCCGAAGCGCGGCCGCCCGCCCGGCGCATCGGCGGCGACACGCGCGAACGGCGCGCCTGTCCCCATCACGCGCGGCGCGCCGATCGGCTGCGGCGCCCCGTCGGACCCGCGCCGCGCGATCTCGAACAGCGGAACCTCGTCGGCCACCCATCCGCTGCCGTATTTGAAGTTGTTGCTGCCTTCGTTGAAGTACGCCATCCGCTCGTCGTCGACCCAGGACGTCGTGGCGGAGGACAGGAAACTGGCGACGGGCGTCTTCAGGTACGGGTGGACCGGCGTCCCGTCGCCCAGGCCGACGTCGTCGGGCCGCACCGAGTACGTCCACGCGACCCCGGGGTGGATCTCGAGTTGCTCGTCGAAGATCCGTTCGGCCGACGTGTACGCCGCGGGATCGGCGCCGGGCGGCAGCACCGCGTAGTAGGTCAGCCAGAGCGGACTGTAGAAGAGGCTGCGCGGACCGACGTCGAACACGGGCGGCGCGTTCATGCCGTCGGCGGTCTTGGCGCGATTCTGGCTGGGGCTGTTCGCGTCCCAGGCCGTGACCAGCACGTACCAGGGCTGCACCCAGACCTCGTCGAAGCCGCTCCAGACCTCGGGCATCACGTAGGCGGCCGGCTGTCCCTCGCTGAACGCGGGGATGATCTGCAACGTCGCGCCACCGTCGGCGGGCGCGAGGATCGCGCGCGGATCGATCCCGTGCGGAAACGATGCGGTCGCCGCCACGGTGCCGCCCGCAGCCAGCGCGCCGCGCAGCTCGAACAGCGTCCAGAGCCGAGGGCGCGCCTCGTCGACCGCACCCGGATCCGAGTAGACGCAACCTCCGATCGCCGAGAGCAGGAGGAAAGACGCGTGCGCGTTCGATCGCCCCATTCGATTTGCTCCCCGACGCCGGTCGGTAACGTCCAGAAGCAGGTAGCGCTCACCGACGGGAAGTCAATTCCCGGAGCGTCCGTGTTCTCGCGTTCACAGCGGTTCCTGCAACCGCGATCGAGGAGCGACGTACGTCGACGGCTGACAGCGCGCGCGCCGACCGGCGGCTCAGCGCGCGGGCGGTGCGACGGCGCTGAACACCGGCCGGAGCAGGCCGCCCTCCTGACCGCCGCGGCCGATGCGCACCTCGCGGACGGGGATCGCCGGGTCACAGATCGGCTGGCCGGGCTGGCGCGGTCCGCAGTCCTTCGGGTGCGCGCGGTCCGCCTCGTAATGAACCTGCTGGTAGCGCGGGCCCCACACGAGCAGCCGGTCATCGGCCCAGACGACGATGCCGCTCTCGAGCGACGCCGGCGCGCTCGGCGCCGGCAGCGGCGCCAGCTCCCAGCGCGCCGCCTCCGCGTTCACGCGCGCCAGCGTCCCGACGCCGGGCGCGTTCGGCGTACTGCGATCGATGATCAATTGCAGCGGGACGTTCCCGAGGTCGCGCAGATCTTTGAGTCCGACGGGGAACTGGATGTCGGGCACCGCCGTCCAGCGCGCGCCCGCCAGATCGTAGACGGCCGCCTGGCGGCGGTTCGTCACGACGACGATCTTGCCGGCGCCCACCGTCAGGCTGAAATCGTCGAGGCGCGAGCCTTCGATAGCCGGCGGCGGCGGCGGCAGCGCGCGCCAGCTGTTCGCGACGGGATCGTAGAGCGCGCCGTTGGGACGGTCGACGCCGCCCCAGACCACCACGGTGTCGCCGACGCGCTTCACCGCCGCCCCGGACCGCGCCGACGGGGCGTCGGCCTCGCTCATCGCCGACCAGGCGTCTGCCGCGAGATCGTAGACGCCGCCGCCGGCGGTTGGCCGACAATCGCCGCGCATGCTGCACTGGTACGGGTTCGTCCGCGTTCCGATCCCGCCCCACACGACCAGCCGCGTCCCCATCCAGACAGCTTGCGCGTGACTGCGCCCGCTGGGCGCGTCCTTGCGCGCCATCGGCCGCCAGGTCCCTTTCATGGGATCCAGGCGCGCGCCGTCGTCGAGCAACCGCGCCGCCCCACCCCGCCCCGGATTCGCCTCGACGACGCCGCCCCACACGATGACCTCGCGGTCCGTCGCGACGATCAACGGACCTCGCCGCCACGCGAAGGCATCCGGTTGATCGGCGACCGTCGACCACCGGTTGCGCGCGACATTGTAAACGAGCGCGGTGACGCCTCCGGCTGCGAACGGCACCTCGCCGTTGTTGCCGACGCCGAGGAACACGACGCGATCACCGACGATCAACGGACGGAAGTAACGCGCGGACCACGCGCCGTCGGGCAGGCCTGCCTTCGACATCGCGGCCCATCGGTTCGCGCACGGATCGAAGATCGCGCCGGCGGCTCCGAACACGAAGATCCGCCCACCGACGGTGACGAGCGGCGTTTCGTTGCTGACGGCGGGTCCGCCCTTTGCGTTCATCGCGATCCACGCGCCGGCGCGACCGTCGCACCGTGCCGTCGATTGGTCCGGCCGCGCGACCAGCGCGAGCGCGATTCCAACCGTGAGCGCGACCCTCACTTCGAGAAGCACCGCGTGTAGCGGCCCCGGAAGCAACCGCCCCGGCCCGAGAAGATGAACGTACCGTCGCCGAGCGTTCGGACCCGAGTCATCGCCGCGGCCACAGGCCCGCCGCCCGGCTGACAGACCGCGACGACCGGCCAGGTCCGCAGGTCCTCGACAGTGCGGGGAAGGTTCGCGCAGCTCCGCGTCGGCGCCGGCGCGGGCGCCCCCGGGCGCGGCGGAGGAACGTGCGATGCGCCGCTGCCTGGCAACTGGGCGGGCGCGCCGCACGGCCGGTGGACCCATCCGCAACGGCCCTCGCGATCGCGCTTGCAGACGCCGAACCCGCCCGATCCCTTCG